>CAZBUF010000275.1:0-6326 GCA_964495025.1 uncultured Bacteroidales bacterium
TCCGATTTAAAACGGACTATTATCCTTCCTTCGGTGAATCCTGATAAATACCCGCTTTTCCTGTCGGTTCCGGTAACCAGTATTTTCAGCTCCTTATTTATCAAACCTTTATTATGCTGCAGCGCATAATTCTTTAATGCCCCGGTAAGTATCTTAAGCCGGCTTTTCTTAATACCGTTCGGGATACTATCCTCCCATTTATAACTTACTGCACCGGGCCGCGGTGAATATTTTGCTATATATGCCATGTTGAATTTCAGTTGTTCCATGACTTTCCTGGTATTTTCAAATTCCTCATCAGTCTCACCCGTAAACCCGACAATAATATCAGTAAATATTGTTGCTTCAGGAATATGTTTGCGAACTGAATTTATTATCTCAATATATTCCTCTACGGTATGGTTCCTGTTCATTTTTTTTAATACCTTATTATCCCCTGACTGAACCGGAATATGCATATGTGCTGCAAGGCATCTGTACTTTGCTACCGTTCTGATAACATCGTTACCCATATCCCGTGGGTGAGGAGATGTAAAATATACCCAGAAATCGCTGCCCGATGATTCTCCATACCTGCCAATATTTGCCAGTAGCTGAGAAAATGTCATCTCAGCTCCCTTTTTGTCCAGTCCATATGAGTTCACATTCTGTCCCAGCAGGGTAATGGATTTATATCCTTTTTTAACAAGGCATTTTATCTCATCCAGGATATCCGTTGACGGCCTTGATATTTCTCTTCCCCGGGTATAGGGTACAGCGCAAAAAGTACAGAATTTATCGCAACCGTTCTGAATAGGTATATAGGCCTCAAATGCAGAGTTATATAATGGCGCTATCTCCCAGAAATCGAGAATCTTCTGCCCTGCCTTTGAAATATCCTTTTTAAATGGTGTAACAATCCCGTACTGGCTTAACATCTCAGGCAGTTCTTTTACATCATTTGTCTCAAAAACAAGATCGAATAATTTCAGAAATTTCTCCTTATCAGCGTCCAGAATACATCCCGATGCAAAAGTGATCAGGTTTTTATTATTCTTCCACCTGTTCCATTTATTTATTTTTGAGAACACCTTATCAATAGATTTCTGGCGAACGGAGCATACCAGTATGCCAAGCAGATCGGCGTTTTCCTCCTCCCCTGTCCATTTGTAACCCATAGACTTAATTATGGTATTTATCCGCTCACCGTCCGACTTATTCATTTGACAGCCTGATATTACCAGATGATAGAACATTGTTGATTTACGATTTTATTTATTAGAGGGACAGTTCCCTAAAAAGGGACAGCTCCCCGGTTTATTTATAACTTACGATTTTTGATCTGCTGTCAGTTGCTTTACCTGTCCCGGACCACCCAATCAATACCTGCTATGATACAAAACAGGACGAATTTAAAAATTCCTGCAAATTTACATTAAACTGAATAAATCCATAAGTTTTTTATTTAATAACTCATAATTATCAGGCATGTTTATAAAAAAGTAGCAACTCATAACCAGATAATTTGACACGGAATTATAATTTTTCTAACTTGCATGATATAAAAAACAGAAAGGTCTATAACAGTGAGTAATAACATCTTAAATAAGGTTTACTCAAATATTATCAGGCTTATTCACTATCAGGATATTCCGGATCATAAGCAGAAAAAATTACGCAGAAAAAAAACCCTGAAAATTAAAACATGTCCTGTTACCGGACTTGATATTTCGATGCAGCCCAAAAACAGTAAGTTTCTCAGTTATACAGGTGTGAAATGGTACTATAACAATGATTACAGAACTTATAAAAACATCTTAAGGCCAAAATTAACTGAGGTATGTAAATATAAACCGCTGCCCGTACAGTTCAGGGAAATTGCCCATATCATCAGAAATACCGATAGCAATCCAAGGAATAATACGAAGAGAGCAATAATGAAGATTCTCGATAACAGGAATACCCTTTTTAATAATCTGGCTCTTATTGATAAAGCCAAATTAAAAAACGCAGGATTAAACAACCTGTCAAAGCAAAAATCCGGTTCCCTCCTGTAAATCTTAAATCCCTGCCTGCAGGCATATAAAATCACATTTTATATTAATTTTGTCCTGAAGCATAAATGGAATTTTAATTATGATATATCCCGGAAATTTTGAAGAGAAAGTCGGATTTGATAAGATCAGGGAGATGGTCAAAGATACCTGCATGAGCAGTATTGGCAGATTCAAGGCAGATGAAGCGCAATTTACAGCATCATTTGAAGAGGTAAGGCAGAAGATCAATGAAACAGGGGAGATGCGGGAAATCTGCATTAATGAAGAAAACTTTCCGGCGGGAAATTATTATGATGCTACGCCATGGCTGAAAAGAGTGAAGTTTGAAGGCACGTTTCTTGAGGTAAACGAGATATTTGATTTAAAGCGTTCCCTGGAGACCATCAAAGCAATTTTACGGTTTTTTAAAGATGCTGAAGAAAAGAACAAATATCCCGCTTTAAAAAAGCTTGCCGGAGAAATAATATTCTATCCTGCTGTAATTGAAAAAATTGATACTATTTTATCAAAAGCCGGAAAGATCAAGGATAAAGCATCATCGCAGCTGCAAAAGATAAGAAAGGAAATTCAGCATAAGCAGGTTATTATATATAAAAAGTTAAATGACATCCTTAAATCTGTCATTCACGAAGGCTATGTTGAAGAAGGTACAAATTTATCCATTCGCAACGGCCGGCAAGTCATACCTGTTGCTTCAAATTATAAGAGGATGATCAAAGGCTTTATTCATGATGAATCTGCCAGTGGCAAGACCTCCTTCATTGAACCTGCTGAAATCGTTGAATTGAATAACGATATTAAGGAGCTGGAATATGAAGAAAGAAGAGAGATAATAAGGATACTCACTGCTTTTACCGGTTTTATAAGGCCTTATCTGAATGATATGCTGCTATCGTATGACTTCCTGGGAACGATAGATTTTATTAGGGCCAAAGCCCTTCTTGCCGTAAAGATCAATGCGATAAAACCGGTGTTGTTTGATACACAGTCATTCAGATGGGACAATGCCGTGCATCCGCTATTATTTCTCACTCATAAGAAAGAACATAAGGAAGTTGTTCCGCTTGGCATTTACCTGAATGAGAAAGACAGGATATTATTGATCTCAGGTCCGAATGCCGGCGGCAAGTCTGTTTGCCTGAAAACAACAGGGCTTCTTCAGTACATGTTACAATGTGGCTTTCTTGTACCAATGAGTGAAAATTCAGAAACAGGCATCTTTAGGGATATTTTTATTGATATTGGTGATGAGCAGTCGCTTGAGCAGGATTTAAGCACTTACAGTTCTCATCTGCTGAATATGAAATTTTTTTTAAAAAACGCCGGGCCACGATCGCTCGTATTAATTGATGAGTTTGGCAGCGGCACCGAACCTATGCTCGGAGGAGCAATTGCCGAGGCTATACTGGATACACTGAATCAAAATAACACTTATGGAGTAATAACAACCCATTACACAAACCTGAAACATTTTGCATCATCAGCACCGGGCATTATGAACGGGGCCATGCTTTTTGATACCGGTAAGATGTTACCTTTATTCAAATTGCAGGCAGGTAAGCCGGGCAGTTCCTTTGCGATAGATATTGCACGGCAGATAGGATTGCCGGAAAAGATCCTGAAAATGGCTTCTGAGAAGATCGGTGAGGATCATATCAGGTTTGATAAACACCTCAGGGAAATTTTAAGGGATAAAAGATATTGGGAAGAAAAAAGAAATAAGATAAGGGTAGAGGGAAAAAGCCTGGAACAGATCATTGACAGGTACTCCGGTGAACTGAACGATGCCAGGAAACTGAGAAAGGAGATCCTTGATAAAGCCAACAGGGATGCACAGGAGATATTATCAGTAGCGAATAAAAAAATAGAAAATACAATAAGGGAGATCAGGGAAAGCCAGGCTGAAAAGGAAAAAACCAGGAAAGTAAGGAAAGAATTTGAAGAGTACAGGAGCTCCGTTAAGAATACAGCGGACAATGAGGATCAAAGAATAGCGAGCAAGCTGAAAAAGCTCCGTGAGCAGGAAAAAATAGTAAGATCAAAAACTGCAGGAGATGAAGGCGTTGAGCCAGAACCGGAACTGACCGAACATCACGAGGCAGAAATGATCACAGGAGATAAGGTAAGGTTAACAGGGCAGGATACTATCGGTGAGGTTATGGATGTGAATGAAAACAGCATAATGGTTGCATTTGGCAATATGATAACAACAGTGGGCCGGGATAAACTTGAAAAGATCAGCGCTGATGAGATCAATAATTTAAAAAAGGCAGGGCACATTTCAGGCATTTCATCATTTAATGTGGGAGAGCGCAAACTAAATTTTAAGCCTTCAATAGATATCCGTGGTAAAAGGGGCGATGAGGCTCTGGATATTCTCAGAAGATATATTGATGATGCAACAATGGTTTCAGCTGCCGAAGTAAAGATACTGCACGGGAAAGGCAACGGGATTTTAAAGCGCCTGATAAGGGATTACCTTGACACCATGGATGTTGTAAAATCATATAAGGATGAACATGTTGACCGCGGAGGTGCAGGCATAACCGTTGTTACACTGGACCTTTAATCTTTGATACACCTTACAGGCGTTCCATTATATTTATAACCGGCAGTTCTTAATATACCGCCATGGTCACTGTCCAGAAATCTGTACCATGCGCCGACAGGATTAGTAACATACTCCGTTGCTGTCCAGTAGTCGGTGTAAAAACCCATACCTCCAAATATATAATCAACTATACCCCCTGAGGGCAATGCAGTAAATCCGTACTCATTCGTCGCTCCTTCATTTGGATAATCCCAATATGCCGTTCCTTCCAGTTTTAATTTATCTCCTTCATCTGTTCCGCGCCATATACCTGCCGAATCCAATTCTGAAGAATTCATGCCCAGTTCAGCTTCAAGGGTTTTCCATTCCCCGTCAGTAGGTATATGCCACCCTGAAGGACAAATACCCTGTGTTGTACCTATTGCTCCATTATCAGAAGGAGCATACTGCATCATTTCATCCCACTGGTAAATTCCTCCGTAGGTGTTACAATATGATTCACTGTTAGCATAACAATATTTCTCAATAATGCCATTATTAAGCTGATCTCCACCAGCGTCTATCCGGGTGCCTATATTTAAATTCTTTCCGATCCAGCATTGATTTCCAATGACCACTACACCATAAGACTGTCCTCCATAAACAAATGATGTTATTCCTGAACAGGGATCATACAGGGTTGTTAAGCTCACCTGATCTCCGTAGGATGTGCCCGAGCTATTTGTAGCATATGCCCTCACATAGTAATTTGTGTTATCTGCAAGTCCTGTTATGTCACTGGAAAATATTCCCATCCCTGAACCATCAGATGTATGGTCATCGGATTTTTCAGGTGTCCCCGTAGTATTCCAGCATACCCCCCTGGCTGTAACAGCAGCTCCTCCGTCATATACAACATCGCCACCGCAAACAGCGGAGGATGTGGTTACCTCACTAACAGAAGCTGTAGTTACTGAAGGCAAACCTGTTTCTTCAATAGTAGTAAAGCTCTTCTGCTCTCCGTAGGCTGTCCCGGCACTATTTACTGCATATGCCCTTACATAGTACAAGGTATTTTCATACAGTCCCGTTATATTGCTTGTAAAAACTCCCGAGCCCGAACCATCTGCTGTATGGTCGTCGGATACTTCGGGTGTCCCTGCAGTATTCCAGCATACCCCCCTGGCCGTAATATCAGCCCCTCCGTTAAAGGTAATATTACCACCACTGGTGGCTGTTGTTGATGTGATATTACCTGCAGGCGTTGTTGTGACAGTCGCTATACTTATATCTGCCGAGGCTATGAAACTGGCATGATTTCCGTAGGCTGTGCCAACACTGTTGGTTGCATAAGCCCTTACATAGTAAGTTGTATTTTCCAGTAATCCGGTGATCTCACTTGTATATGGATCTGAACCTGCACCATCGCTGGTATGATTATCAGACGTTGTAGGATTAAGGTCTGTGCCCCAGCATACTCCTTTGGCTATTATCGGTGAACCGCCGTTAAAAGATATGGTGCCGCCGCAGGTTGCTGTTGTTGACGTTACAGAACTTACAGATGCTGTAATAACTAATGGTACACTGTTTGACTGATATGTTGTAAAACTTAAGGCATCCCCGTATGCTGTTCCTGCATCATTTGTGGCGTATCCCCTGACATAATAAAGGGTGCTGCCGGAGAGGCCGATAAGTATACTCTCATAACTGCCGGTTTTATCTGTTGACCCAAGTGATGTTTTATTTTCATTACTTTCTAT
>CAZBUF010000276.1:0-1777 GCA_964495025.1 uncultured Bacteroidales bacterium
CTGAATTGTTGAATTGCCCTATTGCTTATTTGCTGAACAGCTATATGGCCATATGGCTGAATTGTGGAAAATAACAATAATATTTTCACCTTAGTATTTATGGATTCCGGCAGGGTTTTTGACGAGTGTATTCCATATTAATCAGGAGTTAACAACTAAAATTTATTAACTATGAAAACCAAATTTTTTTTAAACAAAAAATTATTTTTAATTATCAGTATCTTTTCAATAATTATTCTATCCGGATGCGGCATTAATTCCGGGCTGATAAACCAGTTAAGTGTCAATAACACTACTACAGATGTTGTTCTTCAGGAAAACAATTTTAAAGTTATCGGTACTGTCAGCGGCGAAGCAAAAGACACCTATATATTTGGTTTTGGAGGTTTAACAACCGACCTGGTAGCTAAGGCGAAACAGGATATGATAAAAAAGGCCGCACTTGAAGGAACTTCCAAAGCTATTATAAATGTGACCCTTGAAGAGCACAAGGCTCTTTTCGTTATCCTGGTTGAAAGAACAATTTTTGTTCATGGTACGATAATAGAATTCACTGACTGAAACCGTTCCAATATCTTGAGGATTTGAAGAAAATTGATGGATTAAATAAATTATGAGCACAATTGCCAGATAAGAAATGTTCAAGAATTGAATTGATGGAACTAAAAGAAATGCCAACCATTTTAGCCAACTAACTTCATATTTCAGAACAAGACAAACCTGTTTCGTTCGGTTTTCCGCAATGGGAGTGGATAATCATCCACACGCTCTAGCAGACAAAGCTTTAAAAATGCTGTAACCAAACACGGAAAAAAGCGTTTAAGTATACATTACCGGTTCATAATCTGTCTTTTACGATTATTGTTGTGGCTAGAACATAAATAATGTCAAGATTATATATATTTTTAATA
The DNA here is from genome assembly GCA_964495025.1 of uncultured Bacteroidales bacterium. Lineage (GTDB taxonomy): Bacteria > Bacteroidota > Bacteroidia > Bacteroidales > UBA10428. Next base: position 912 of record CAZBUF010000276.1, read on the forward strand.
TTATATCTCTTAATTCAGGAAGTATCTCCACAATCTTATGTCAGTAAAGATAATTATACCGGCAACTGGGAGACACCAACAACCTGGAACCCTATCTGGAATACACCCCAAACAAGTGTTAGCGGTTATGATATTACCATTAATGGATATATCACAGTAAATGGGCCGTTGTCATTTATCGGAACATCCAGTATTCTGGTTGTTAATGATACACTTGTTATATTAGGAAATCTATCTTTGTCTAATAATAATAGTACAAGTATAAACGGTAACGGGATTGTTATCGTGTGGGGAAACCTTATTATCAATAATGAAGCTAGTATTATTACAAATGGTTATCTTGTTGTAACTGGTGACGTTATTAAAAACGGGTCAACAAATCAGGGTTCATTGATCAGCAATGGTAATCCAGAGAAGGTTTTTATTGGCGGAGCTATTTCTCCGGCATCTTTGACAGACAATAATCCTTTATATCCGGCTCTTAACTGTACCTCACCAGCAACTATTCCATATCCGAATTCAAACTGCGGTTACGGGAATATGACAGATTTTATGAATGACCCACTGTATCCTTTCTTTCTGACTACCTGTTCAATAGCAACTCCGACAATTACTGCATCCGGCCCTACAACTTTTTGTGCCGGTGACAGTGTGACTTTAACCTCAAGTGCCGGTTCAACTTATTTATGGTCGAACGGAGCAACTACACAAAGCATAAATGTTACCACATCAGGAAGTTATACAGTAAGGGTAACAAATGCAGCTGGATGTCTTAGTGAGGCATCGACTCCCCAGGCAGTAACTGTTAATGCATTACCTGCAACACCAACTATTACAGCAGGTGGCCCTACTACATTCTGTGACGG
>CAZBUF010000277.1:0-6810 GCA_964495025.1 uncultured Bacteroidales bacterium
TATTACCGGAAGTGTAATAAATACAGTATTAAATACAAACAACCGGATGTATATTAATACAAGCGGATTAAATAAGGGTATTTATTTAATAAGTATAAGGACTGACAACAACAGTGTATATTACGGTAAGTTCATTAAAAATTAACCCGAAATATTAAGGTTTAGCTGTAATATGCGTTTATAAAAAAGGCTGTGACAACGCAGCCTTTTTTATTTAACTCTTTAAAAAATGCCGGAAATAACCCGACCTAAGAAATATTAACCGTAAATTTATCAGTTTATATTATTTGAAACTTAATAACCAATACGTTAACCATGAAAAAAATAATTAAACTTAGTTTTCTCGTTACTGTTATATTCTTAATATTCAGTCAGTGTGCATCAAAACAGGCACATGAGAGAATCATTGAAAACTTTGGAAATAACTGGAAATTTAATTTAGGGGATATAACCGGTGTTAATAATCCCGGCTTTGATGATTCAGGCTGGAGAATGTTGGATTTACCCCACGACTGGAGCATTGAAGGTGAATTCAGCAAGGACCATCCTGCCACACCAGGTGGAGGAGCCTTGCCCGGCGGTATCGGATGGTACCGTAAAACATTCACTTTACCTGAAACAGCGAAGGATAAACTGGTATTTATTGATTTTGACGGCATTTATATGAACAGTAAAGTATGGATAAATGGCAGTTACCTTGGTGAAAGGCCATACGGATATATTTCATTCAGATATGATTTGACTCCTTATCTTAATTTTAGTGAAAAGGAAAATGTAATAACTGTTAAAGTGGATAACTCGCAACAGCCTAACTCACGCTGGTACTCCGGTTCGGGAATCTACCGTAATGTATGGCTTGTTACCACCGATAAAGTATATGTTGACCACTGGGGTACATTTATTACAACACCTGAAGTAAGCAGTGAATCTGCAAAAATATCGCTGAAACTTGAAATAAGAAACTCTTCAAAAGAAGACAGGCCGGTAATAGTAAAAACCATTATCTATGACGGGGCCGGAAAAAAAGTAGCAAAAGTATCATCTGCCGGTGATATATTAAAAGATTCCGTTAACGGGTTTTCGCAGGAATTGACATTAAATAATCCGGTTTTATGGTCACTTGAAAATCCTTATTTATACAAGGCGGTATCACAAGTCACGTATAAGGGAGGAATATATGACGATTATGAAACTACATTCGGCATCCGATACTTTAGTTTTGATCCTGAAAAAGGCTTTTTGCTCAACGGAGAACAGGTAAAAATCAAGGGAGTATGCAATCACCACGATTTGGGTTGTCTTGGCACAGCAGTAAACAAGCGTGCACTGGAGCGCCAGCTTGAGATACTGAAAGGTATGGGCTGTAACAGCATCCGCACTTCACATAACCCCCCTGCTCCGGAGCTGCTTGACCTGTGTGATGAAATGGGTTTCCTTATTATGGATGAAGCCTTTGATATGTGGAAAATAAAAAAAACCTTATACGACTATCATCTTCACTGGGATAAATGGCACAGGCGAGACCTTGAGGATTTCATACTACGTGACAGGAACCATCCTTCGGTTATCATCTGGAGTATAGGAAATGAGATCATGGAGCAGTGGGACAGCACAGGTGCGGAAATGACCAAAAAGGTGGCGGCCATAGTTAAGAATCTTGATACCACACGCCCTGTTACTTCAGGATGTAATGATCCCAGGCCGCAAAATAATATCATAAAATCAGGAGCTCTTGATATTATCGGATATAACTATCATGAAGAAAGTTACACGGATTTTTATAAATATTTCCCGGAGCAGATATTCATAGCTTCCGAAACTACTTCAGCTTTAGCTACAAGAGGTTATTACGATATGCCTTCGGATAAAATAATAGTGTGGACCTTCAGGTGGGACAGGCCATTTACCGGAGGCAACCCCGGCAATACATGCTCTGCCTATGATAACTGCCATGTTCCCTGGGGCTCCACGCATGAAGAGGTATGGAAAATAATAAAAAAACATGATTACCTCACCGGCATGTATGTATGGACAGGCTTTGATTATCTTGGAGAGCCGGCACCCTATGGCTGGCCCTCACGCAGTTCCTACTTCGGAATTATTGACCTCGCCGGTTTTCCTAAAGATGCCTATTACTTTTACCAGAGTGAATGGACTGACAAAGACGTATTGCATATTTTTCCGCACTGGAACTGGAATGAAGGTGATACCATAGATATTTGGGCATACACCAACCTTGACAAGGTGGAATTATTTCTGAATGATGAATCATTGGGCATAAGACAAAATTCTGACAGTATATTTCACCTGGTATGGAAAGTACCTTATACTCCCGGAACATTAAGGGCGGAAGGGAAAAAAGGCAATGAAGTAATTCTTACCAGTGAAGTTAAAACTGCAGGTGCCCCGGCGGCTATTCAGCTTATCCCTGACAGACAGATTATTGATGCCGGTGGCAACGACCTGTGTTTTGTAACGGTTAAAGTAGTTGATGAAAATGGTGTTACTGTGCCTGATGCAGATAACCTGATAAACTTTCAATTAACAGGTGAAGGGTCCATTGCCGGAGTCGATAATGGCAACCAGACAAGTCATGAACCGTTTAAGGCTGATCACAGAAAAGCATTTAATGGCATGTGCCTTGCTGTAATCCGCTCAGGAAAAGAAGCAGGAACAATTAATATAGATGCATCTTCTGACGGATTAAAAGAAGCAGAGGTTATTATTGAAACGAAGTAATTATTTATAATAACGATAAATATTTTAACAGATAAAAGAAAAAATCAATCATACAATAGAGTGGCAGGAAACATAAATTATCAGCCTTGCATAAGCAGTGCCGGTGCAGGAGTGTTAAAGGGAATTTTTTTTATCATAATCTTACTGTTTCCGGCATTTGCCGGACAGCACGTTATAAAGGCGCAGACAGCAGAACCTTACCGCTGGAAGAATGTACAGATCCTGGGTGGAGGATTCGTAACAGGTGTAATATATAATGAGACAGAAAAGGATCTCTTATATGCCCGTACGGATGTGGGCGGGGCATATCGCTGGGATCCTTCCAATAGTGTCTGGCTCCCCATTACTGATCATATCGGAAAGGACAAATCAGATTATACCGGGGTATTAAGTATTGCCACTGATCCCTCTGACCCTGACAGGGTATATTCTGCCACCGGACTTTATACGCAGTGGTGGGCAGGAAATGCTGCTATCCTGGCTTCTGCTGACAGGGGGCAAACATGGACAACGAGCAGCCTGTCAATAAAGCTCGGAGGTAACGAAGACGGTCGTTCAGCAGGTGAGCGCCTGCAGGTGGATCCAAACCTTGGCAGTATAATATATTTAGGATCCAGCAAAGACGGGCTATGGAAAAGCACCAATTACGGAGTAAACTGGAGCAAGGTTGTTTCTTTTCCCGTAAGCGAAACACCCGGCGGAGCAGGTATCTCTTTCGTGATATTTGATAAAAGCACTTCTTCCACAGGAAATCCCACGCAGACGATCTTTGCGGGGATCCTGCAAACCGGCAACAATCTGTATAGAAGTCAGGATGGAGGTACTACATGGGATTCCGTTCCCGGCGGTCCGGCCGGACTTATGCCTCACCATGCGGCTATCGAAGCTGACAGCATACTGTATATCACTTATTGTGACGGGCCCGGGCCTAACGGGGTTACTTCGGGTGAAGTATGGAAATACTATTACAACCGCAGCCAATGGGTTGAAATAACCCCGCCGGCAGGGCAGGGAGGTTTTGCAGGTATATCGGCCGATCCTCAGCAACCGGGAACACTCCTGGTAAGTACTATTGACCGCTGGTGGCCACATGATGAGATCTACAGAAGCACTGACGGAGGGTCGACATGGAAAGCCCTGCTGGAAACATCCTTATGGGATTATTCCCCTGCACCCTACACTTTATACTCCAATCCGCACTGGACAGGTGATGTTGATATCGATCCCTTTGATTCCGACAATGCATGGTTTATAACCGGCTATGGACTATGGGCAAGTAATAATATTACTGATACTGATGCTGATGATCCTGCATCCTGGAAATTTATGAATGAGGGGCTTGAAGAAACCGTACCTCTTGGTTTGATAAGTCCCCCCTCAGGGGCATACCTTGTTAGTGCAATTGGTGATATTGACGGGTTTCGCCATGATGACCTTAACACGTCACCTGTAAGCGGAAGGTTCACTCCACGTTACGGAACCAACACAAGTATCGACTATGCTGAGAAACAACCTTCTTTCATGGTGCGTACACATAATAATTCAGGAGGGCATTACGGTGCCTTTTCAACAAACGGAGGCACAACATGGGCCGCTTTTGGCAGTGCACCATCCGGAACAACCGGCGGGGGCACAATTGCTGTTTCTGCTGACGCTAATACTATTGTATGGTGCCCGGGAGGAGCCTCCATGTATTATTCGGTTGACAACGGCCTTTCCTGGCAGACCTGTTCCGGCGCAGGCTCAGGATTAAAGCCTGTATCTGACCGGCAGAACCCTCTTAAATTCTATGTTTACGATGTGCTTAACGGCCGGGTTCTGACCAGTGTAAACGGAGGCGTTTCTTTTATAGTTACAGCCACCGGCCTGCCCTCATTACCCGATTATGAAGTAAGCGAAGGGTCAACACGTACGGTCTTTGGTAAGGAAGGCCATTTATGGCTTGCTGCCCCTGACGGCCTTTACCGCTCCGTCAGCTCCGGTACAAACTTCCAGAAAATGCCGGCCGTGCAAAAAGCAGGAAGGATAGGTTTTGGCAGAGCCCTGCCCGGAACAAGCTATCCGGCTATCTACATGTCAGGAAAAGTAAATGATACATCCGGATTTTTCCGTTCAGATGATGAGGGTGAAAGCTGGACACGTATTAACAATGACAAACAGCAATTCGGGTGGATCAATGTTGTTACAGGCGATCCCCGTGTTTACGGACGTATGTACATCGCCACAGGCGGCCGTGGAATATTATTTGGCGAACCTCTTTACGACTGTAACGGCGATTTAAACGGAACAGCGTATTACGATGCTTGCGATTCATGCGTGGGAGGAAACACAGGTAAAGAACCATGTGTTACAGGCTCAAAAGCCGATTATAAAACAGATAATATATGTTACTCGCCAAACCCTTTTTCCGGCGAATTATATATCCGGTCAGATATGCCTTTTGAATATTCTATTTCTGGCATAAGTGGTTTATATTTAGGCTCACAAAGCTGCAGCGGTAATTGCCATATAGGACGGGATCTTCAAAAAGGAATTTATATACTGACAATTAATAAAGGCGACAAAATAAACAGGATAAAAATCCTTAAACATTAATACACCTATAAATAATTGACTGGTTTCTGAAAATGAAAAAGCAACTGCTTATTATCCTGCCGGGAATAATCATTCTCCTCACAGCCTGCATTAACAGGAGCCCGGAATTTTCGTTCGAGCCTCCGGAGCGGGGTTTCTCCAGCTGGCTTCCCGCCAGATCATGGGACAATGCTATGCTTACAGGTAATGGCACTATGGGAGCCCTGGTTTTTGGCAATCCGCATGATGAGATTATCATCCTTAACCATGCACAGTTGTATATGCCGTCAACTGAACCTTTAAAGCCTATTGATCAGGCCGGCCGCCTTAATGATATTCGCCGGCTTCTCTTTGAAGGTAAGTATGAGAAAGCAGCCGGGATACCTGTTGAAATAAGCCTGGCGGAAGGGTATGGAGGGACAAGGTGGACTGATCCCTATATTCCTGCATTCGACCTGCTCATAAACATGGAACCGTCAAATATAAAGAAATATTTAAGGATGGTGGATTTCAGCACAGGTGAAGCGAAAGTCCTGTGGGAGGATGAGCAGGGTATTTTTCAGAGAAATACATTTATATCGCGCGCCGATAGTATTATCGTCATTCATATCAAAGGCACGGCAAAGATAAACGGAAGCCTCGGATTCAAAAGGCATCCTGTAGAATGGAACCAGTGGGATTATATAAATGAACGTATCGGTGATGCTTATTCATACGCAACAGAAAACTGGCTGACCTACAGTACCGGTTTTGTGAAAAAGTGGAAGGGCAGCATTGAAGGATATGAAGGTGCCGGAAAGGTTATTATTAAGGGTGGGCGTTCATCGGCAGAAGGCAAAAAGATAAATATTAAAAATGCCAATGAAGTTATTCTTCTTATAAAAATTTTACCATCATTTGATTATTCGAAATCTCAGATTAAACTGATAAAAAAACAAATTGAATCAATTGAGGCTGATTATGATAATCTCCTCCGTAAACATAAGGAGATACACGGCGAACTGTTTAACCGCGTCAGTCTTTATTTGGGTGATGCCGGTGATCGTCATCTCCATAGCGAACCGATGATACTTAAGGCATATGATAAAGTAAGTACCGACATTATTGAAAGGCTTTTTGATGCCGGCCGCTACAATATATTATGCGCTGCGGGAACAAATCCTCCAAACCTGCAGGGTATATGGAGCGCTTCATATCAGCCGCCATGGTCATCCGACTACACACAAAACGGCAACCTGCCGGTAGCAATATCCGGACTTCTATGCGGAAACATGCCTGAGCTTATGATGTCATATTTTAACTACCAGGATAAAATGCTGCCTTATTATCGTGATAATGCTGAAAATCTTTACGGGTGCCGCGGCATACATATACCCTCACGCACAAGTTCCCACGGATGGGATAATCATTTCGGCGACAGGTGGTGTATGACTTTCTGGACGGCAGGGGCCGGCTGGGCAGCTAACTTCTACTATGACTATTACCTGTATACCGGAG
>CAZBUF010000278.1:0-10626 GCA_964495025.1 uncultured Bacteroidales bacterium
TTTAGTTATGTAACTCCAGTTCTCTCTCCCTGAAACCCATTAAATATAAGATCGCGTCCAGTCCGATGGTTGATAATGCCTGCTGTGCATTTTCCCTGACCACAGGTTTTGCGTGATAAGCAATACCTAATCCTGCGATGCTTAACATTGGCAGATCATTTGAACCATCGCCAACAGCAATGACCTGCTCAAGATCAATATTCTCATTAAGGGCCAGGTTTTTTAGTATCTCAGCCTTTTTCTGCCCGTCAATGATCTCACCCAGGTAGTTGCCTGTAAGTTTGCCGCTCACTATTTCCAGCTTATTGGCAAATAAATAGTCAATACCTAACTTATCCTTAAGATATTCACCGAAATATGTAAATCCCCCGGAAATTATAACAGTTTTAAATCCGTATTTTCCAAGTGTTGAAATCAGCTTTTCCGCACCTTCTGTTACCGGCAGGTTCTCTGCTATTTCTTTCATCCGGCTTTCTTCAATACCTTTAAGTAAAGCTATTCTTTTTCTGAAACTCTCCTTGAAATCAATATTCCCTCTCATCGCTTCTTCAGTTATTTTATGCACCTCCTCCCCTGCTCCGGCAATTCTTGCCAGATCAACAATAACCTCCGTCTGAATTAAGGTTGAATCCATATCAAAACAAACAAGCCTTCTGTTACGCCTGTAGATATTATCAGCCTGGAAGGCGATATCAACGCCAATCTCGCCGGATACTTCCAGGAACTTACTTTTCATCTCCTCTTTATCAGCCGGCGTGCCTCTTACGGAAAATTCAACACAGGCCGTTGACTTCACATCAGGTTCATTAAGCGGCATCCTTCCCGACAACCTCGATATAATATCAATATTTAGGTTCTGATTATAGATTATTTCTGTTACTCTTGATATATGTTGAGCATTAATTTTGCGGGCTATCAGAGAAATTATGTAACGCTCCTTACCCTGCTGGCTCACCCATTTATTATATTTGACCTCAGTTATTGGTGTAAACCTGGCATTAATACCTAATTTATAAGACCTGAATAATATATCTTTTAATATGGGAGCCGATTCATATTGCTCGGGCACTTCAAAAAGTATTCCCAGGGATAGCTGATCATGTATAACCGCCTGACCTATATCCAGAATATTGACTTTATAGCCCGATAAAACACCTGTTAATGCTGATGTTAATCCCGGTTTATCATCTCCGGATATACTTAGCAGAATAACTTCTTTTTCACTGTTCATCTGTTGGTTTCCTTCCCTTGTTCAAATTTCTTTTTTATAATAAGTTCTCCCTGCTCATCAAAATAACTCCATACTCCGTGCATTTTATCTTCTTTATATTTCCCCCTGGCCTTTATTTGTCCGTTTTCATAGTATTCGGTGAAATTACCATGCTTCAGCCCGTTTTTGATCCCGACAGATATTTTCATTTGCCCGTTTTCATAGAATTCTTCATATTTGTTAGCATCCAGATCATCGATCACTACTTCGGCGCCATTTGCTAAGCCGGGCTTTTCAGTTTCTTTATTAAGATGGCCAGTATCAGCAGGTTCCACAGGTTCAGCCAGGATGTTTTCCATTATAAAATTTGCCGGCTTAAATTCCTCAACCTGCTCATTGTATTGTGCTGAAAGACTAAATTTTAGCAGATCTTCCACATTATCCAGCTGAACCCCGATATGGGGAAATGAGCTGAAATACTGCTTGTTCCTTTGCAGATTTGCCCATGTTTCAGGGCCTACAAACTCTTTGAGATTAGTAATAAATAAAGGGGCCTGTACATATATGAAAACACTTGACTTACTTGAAAAGTTTTTCGAGAAATCATGAAATTCCACTGAATTCACTAAAGTATTGCCCGATTCATAATCATCAATAATACTTTTCAGCGTTTGCGGATGATTGCTTAAAATAACATACTTATCAATAATAGTGAAATATGGCTTTTCCAGTTTTGATAACAGCTTTCCAAGCACTATCCTGAACAGTCCGGGTATATGAAGATAATTTATTGTATATTCCTTATAATTAATCTCCCTGAACTTAACCGGCGTTTTTTTCCTTACCTGCTCAGCAATAAAATCAAGATTTTTCTTTGCTGCCCTCACGTTTTTTACTTTTATTATCGCTGCAAATTCATTGCTCTTTCCAAGGTTTGAAGGTTGTGTCTGCACCAGTGCAATCTCATTGTCTATCCAGTTTAAAAAGTTTTCTTTAACATTTATATTCAGCCGCTTTTCGGTTTTCCGTATCGCATCATGATAGCTCACGGATGCTTCTTCGCTCAAAGAATTTAGGATATTTTCATAGAATGTCAGCATATCATCAAATCCTATACGTATGAAGGAAGCAGCTCTCCGGGGAGTAACTTCAAGAATTTTCTGTGTCCCCCTGCCGGAATTTAAAATAGCCATGAAATATGAACTTACCGTATCATTTACAGATGTATAGCCTGTAAGTTTTATTAATGCTTCCTCATCAATATCAAATGATAATCCTGAATAATGGAGACTGCCGGATATTGAAGACACGAATTCATTGGTTTTACCCAGCAGGTTTTCAATATAGTCATCAAAATATTTATAATGGATATAAATATTAAACAGCCCTTTGCCGGAAATTCTTTTTGAAACCTCAATATAATTTAAATCCCTTCCTATCTCCAGCCTGGTCATCTGGTCAATTGAGGATTCTATTAGCAGATAGATCCTTGAAAAAATAAGCTGGTTCTTAATAAGTGAGAAATAATACATCTCACCTGATTTTATATCAAAAAGCTCAAAAATCTCTATACCTTTGTAATCCCTTTGAGTTAGCCTGAAATCATCACCGAATATTTTATTAAGATGATTCTTTATTTTCTGCAGCTTCGAAAACTTTCTCAGGTCTATTACATAAAGGAAGTCATATTTATTATGATAAGGATGGGCAGAGATCAGAACTTTCCTGGAGCCAAGCAGTTTCAGGAGAAGCCTTTTTGAATTGATCAATGAGTCGACACTCCTGATGCCCGAATCAAGCTCAGCAAGAAAGATATTTGTCCGCAGGCTCCCCCAGGCTTCACTATGGACGATATTCTCCCATGCTTTGAAAGGCTGGTCCGATTCTATAATAAAGGCAGCATTTTCAGGAACAAGGTAAACAGACTGGTAGCTTTCCCCGGGTTCAATAAGAAACATGTATACTGCCAATGAAAGTCCCACTGCCAGTATTAGCAGTACAGTTATCCTCAAAAACTTCTTCATAGTCTGACGGGCTTTTAGTCACGCCTAAATTATTGAATTTAATCACTCGCCTGACAACGATTTATTAACAATGACAAAATTGCAGTAACATGGCTAATATTGACGCTGCAGGTAATATATGCCTAGTAAACCCGCAGGTCTGTATGTAAATAACAAAGCTCAAGTAACAAATTACAAATAAATCACAAATTCCAATATTCAAAATCTCAAACTTGCTTTGAACATTGGATAATTATTATTTGGAGCTTATTTGGGATTTGTTTATTGGTATTTCTAATAATAGGTATGTGTAATCCTATGAATTTGATATCACCCTTGTCATGGCCATAGGATATATAAATCAACTGGTATATGCTTCATATATCTTTTTAATCCCTTCTTCCAGCTCTGTTTTAGCTACCCAGCCCAGCTTGTTTATTTTTTTCACACTTAATAATTTCTGGAATGCCCCATCCGGTTTCGAATTATCCCATTCAATAAGTCCGTCAAATCCGACGATACGTTTAACCATAAGGGCCAGATCCTTTATTGTCAGGTCTTTACCCGTGCCGATATTAATATGTGTATTTTTTATTTCCATCCTGGCATCCCTTGTTGTTATTTCTTCAGCTTTAGCTTTTACCAGGTCCTTAAAATCTACATTTTCCATAAGAAAGACACAGGCGTCAGCCATATCATCGGAATGCATGAATTCTCTTCTCGGCTCTCCTGTGCCCCATAAATTAACTGTTACCGGCGAATCAGAGGAGCTATGCCTGAAAATTCCATATTTCTCCAGTTTTTCTCCGATTTCTACCTCTGTTGATTTACCGTTGATCCCTTCAATAGGATGTTTATCCAGATTCTTTTTTATAGCTTCCCAGTTATTGTTGATCAGGCATTTCCCCAGGTGCATTTTTCTGATAACTGCAGGCAACACATGAGATTTTTCAAGATCATAATTATCATTCGGGCCATAGAGGTTAGTTGGCATTACGCATATAAAGTTAGTGCCATACTGAATGTTATAACTCTCACAAAGCTTAATGCCGGCTATTTTTGCTATAGCATAAGGTTCGTTTGTATATTCCAGGATATCGGTAAGCAGGAATCTCTCTTTCATTGGCTGGTCAGCCTGCTTGGGATAGATACAGGAACTTCCCAGAAAAAGCAGCTTTTTCACCCCGAACAGGTAACTGCTATGTACAACATTATTCTGGATCATCAGGTTTTCATATATAAACTGGCCCCTGTAAGTATTGTTCGCAATAATTCCTCCCACTTTGGCAGCAGCAAGAATGACATATTCAGGCTTCTCTTTCTGAAAATATTTATAGACATCTTCCTGGCTTGTTAAATCCAGCTCGTCAATCGTTTTCCCAATTATGTTTTTATACCCCTTTGCCTCCAGATTTCTTTGAAGTGCGCTACCAACAAGCCCTGTGTGACCAGCTAAATAAATTTTACTATCTTTATTCATACGTAAAAAATTTACTTTCAATTATAGTATGAACCCCGTAGGGCTCAATGAAGTTAAACTTACAATTTACAAATACTTATGCCGCATCTGACATTTATGTTCAATTACTCAAAATAGTTAAATGTTTTATATCCTCCTTCTTTTAAATACTTTTCTTTTTGCATGAGTTTGATATCCGACTGTATCATATCTTTAATCAACCCTTTAAGGTCATATTCAGGTTCCCATTTCAATTCTGTTTTTGCTTTTGTCGGGTCCCCGATAAGCAGTTCAACTTCAGTGGGCCTGAAGTATCTTTCGTCTACAGCAAGGACTTCTTTACCTTTTTCAACAGTAAACCTTGAATCGTTGCATGCTTTAATAATTCCTTTCTCATTTACTCCGGTGCCGCGGAATTCAATCTCAATGCTAATCTCGTTAAAAGCAAGTTTTACAAAATCCCTGATCTCTGTTGTAATACCTGTTGCAATTACGTAATCGTCTGGCTTATCCTGCTGTAGCATCAGGTACATCGCCCTTATATAATCCTTTGCATGCCCCCAGTCGCGTTTAGCGGACATATTACCAAGATAAAACTTATCCTGCAGGCCAAGCGCTATTCTTGCCACTGCCCGTGTTATTTTTCTTGTTACAAATGTTTCTCCCCTGACCGGTGATTCGTGATTAAATAATATCCCGTTGCAGGCAAATATATTATATGCTTCGCGGTAATTAACAACAATCCAGTAGCCGTACAATTTGGCAACAGCATACGGGCTCCTTGGATAAAAGGGCGTCTTCTCGGTCTGCGGTACTTCCTGCACAAGTCCGTACAGTTCACTTGTGGATGCCTGGTAAAGTCTTGTTTTATTTGCAAGTCCTAATAATCTTATAGCTTCAAGCAACCGCAAAGTCCCTAATCCGTCTGCGTTGGCTGTATATTCCGGAGTATCAAAGCTGACCTTAACATGACTCATTGCTGCAAGATTATAAATCTCATCCGGCTTGACCTCCTGAATGATCCTTATGAGATTTGTTGAATCGGTTAAGTCTCCATAATGCAAAACAAAATTTCTGTTCTCAACATGAGGATCCAAATAAAGGTGGTCTATTCTGTCGGTGTTAAACAATGAGCTCCTTCTTTTCGTTCCATGTACTATATAATCTTTCTTTAGCAGGTATTCTGCCAGATAAGCCCCATCCTGCCCTGTTATCCCGGTAATAAGTGCTACTTTCTTTTTAGTATTCATATTACTTGGTTTTATATATATTAATTTTATTCAGAATACTTCTTTCTGCAAAGAGGATGAAAATCACCCTTCAAACCGACAGGAATTGCGTTTCTGATCATATATACAGCTTCAATTGCAGGTTTTGCTTCCTTCAGTCCGTATGCCTCACCATTAAGTATTTTAAAATAACTCCTTGTATGAAGCTCCTCAAAACCTTCACTGAATTCAATTTCTTCCTTATCAATAATTATTGAGCGATATGTCCGGGGCTTGTCTTCCTTCACATTTCCGGGAATATCATTACAGTCCAGACTCAGGAACCAGCGAACCTTTGCTTTCTCAAGTTCAAGGTATCCGGATGCTTTATTTCTATCACGCAGATGAACAATATTCTTTTTAACATCGCCAAAGATCCATATCAACATATCAAAAAAATGTATGCCAATATTGGTTGCTATGCCGCCTGACTTCTCGATATCACCTTTCCATGATATGAAATACCAATTGCCCCTGCTTGTAATATATGTTAAATCGATATCGTAAATCTTATCCTCAGGGGCCCTGCTTATTTTTTCCTTCAGTTCAATAATAGACTTATGAAGTCTGAGTTGTAAAATATTATAAATGTTTTTCCCCGATTCAGCCTCAAACTCATGCAATGCATCAACATTCCAGGGATTAAGAACCAGGGGCTTCTCACATATTGCATTGGCGCCTGAACGCAGGGCAAAACGTATATGTGAATCGTGCAGGTAATTTGGAGAACAAATGCTTATATAATCAACATTAGTACCTGATCTTCTTAATTTATCAATGTGCCGGTCAAATCTTTCAAATTCAACAAAGAACTCACTGTCAGGAAAATAGCTGTCAATTATTCCAACGCTGTCACTAGGATCAAAAGAAGCAACAAGAATATTATCTGATTCTTTAATTGCTCTCAGATGTTTTGCTGCAATGAAGCCGCCAACCCCTATAACTGCAAAATTTTTCTTTCTCAAAATATAATTGTTATTAATTACAGACTCATATATGTCAATTTCTTTATCTTGTTCCTGTAAATACCTTTAACATCCAATATAATTGCTTTACTTTTAGTGATGGAGATAAAGTATTCTTCACTGAGACTTAAATATTCTTTATGTGCAACGGCAATAATAACAGCATCGTAGTCTGAACCTGTTTCCGGCAATAGTCCGAATCCGTATTCTTCCTTAAGTTCTTTGGATGAAGCCATAGGATCAACAACCTCTAAATTAATATCATATGATTTAAGCTCATTAATAATGTCGGCTACTTTTGAATTCCTGATATCGCTGACATCTTCCTTAAATGTTGCTCCCATCACCAGCACTTTGGAATCCAGCACATTTTTACCCGCCTGAATGATCTTCTTTACCAGTTCCGTTGCCAGGTATTTTCCCATTCCGTCATTAACTGATCTTCCCGAATTTATAACCTGGGCATAATGCCCCAGTTCATTTGCTTTGTAAGTTAAATAGTAAGGGTCCACTCCTATGCAATGGCCGCCTACAAGGCCGGGAAAGAACTTCAGGAAATTCCATTTTGTCCCTGCAGCTTCCAGTACCTCATATGTATTAATTTTCATCTTATTGAAAATCATCGACAGCTCATTCATCAGGGCAATATTTACATCACGCTGTGTATTCTCAATGATCTTTGCAGCTTCAGCTACCTTTATTGATGAGGTCTTAAATACTCCGGCTTTTACTACTATCTCATAAACAAGGGCTATCTGCTCCAGGGATTCCTCATCGCACCCCGATACTACTTTAGTGATTGTTGAAAGAGTATGTTTTTTATCACCCGGATTTATTCGTTCAGGAGAAAATCCAACCTTAAAATCCTTGATGTATTTTAATCCTGACAATTTCTCAAGCACAGGTATGCATTTTTCTTCTGTTGCGCCGGGAAAGACTGTGGATTCGTAAACCACATAATCCCCCTTTTTTAAGATCGCCCCAACGGTCTTTGTTGCTGCATGCAGCGGATATAAATCAGGGAGCTTGTTTTTATCAATTGGAGTGGGTACAGTGATTATATGGAATGATGCCTCCTTAAGATCCTCATTATTTGATGTATAAGAAATGTCAGTATCGTCAAAGGCTTCAGCCTCCAGCTCATCACTGGGGTCAATTTTTTTTCTCATCAAATCCAATCTGGAGTCATTAATGTCAAAGCCTATAACTGATACCTTTTTTGCAAAAGAAAGCGCAACAGGGAGACCAACATATCCCAGTCCGATTAGTGATAATTTGGTTTTCTTCCCGATTAATTCATTATAAATACTCATTTAATTACTTTATTTTATAAATTATAATGCACCCCACAAATGTAAAAATTATTAACTAATATATTTTTAATTTTAATCAAATTGCTTTTTCGTTCACCTGCCAAATTTTCCTCACTTACCGGTTTTTAAAAATATCCAGTATTGTAAACGGTTCTTTCAAGTGGTATGTTGCTATCCCCAGTTTTTCGGCAGCCTCGATATTTTCATCAAAATCATCGATAAGAAGGGTCTCTTCAGGGTTAAGACCACTATCTTTTAACACGTACTTGAATATTTTTATGTCAGGTTTGCGCATTTTCAGATCAAATGAAAAATATGTTTTTTCAAACAAATGTGTATAACCGTAAGTACCGTACTTCTCAAGTATTCTCCGGAAATATCTTTCAACATGTATTATATTGGTATTACTTAAAAGAAATGTTTTATAATTTTCCTTCACCCTATTCAGCAAGTCCCATCTTTCTTCCGGCAGTTCACACAGTAACGCGGACCACGACATATCCAGCTCATCATCACTGATCGGGTCCGGGATAATTTTACGCATCTCAGCCCTGAATTCTCCGGACTCTATGGTCCCTGTCTCCAGTTTCAGATAAAGATCTTTCTGTACCTGAAGGCTGTATTGCTCTATAAAGTCGTTTAATCCGTACTTTTTAAAAGCCTCGTTGCTGGCATTAAAATCCAGGTCCGTTATAACTCCCCCCCAGTCAAAAATTATATTCTTTATTTGTGCTTCTGAATTTAATAATTCATCGGATAATTTCATTATTTTTATTTTTAAATTACAAAGAAAAAATTTTCTATAATAATTTTATAGAAGATTAATAAATAAATATGAACGTTGCCGGAAAACATTACGAGACGATATGGTTAAAAGATGATGATAAGACTGTTGTGCAGGTTATTGATCAGCATTTTTTACCCTTTGAGTTCAGAATTAAAAATCTCACCACCCTTGAAGATGTATATACGGCTATCAGGGATATGCATATCAGGGGGGCTCCGTTAATTGGCGCTGCGGCAGCCTTTGGAATATACCTGGCGCTTGTAAGGTATGATGATGACATGTCTCTTGATGAATATCTCCGGTCATCGGCTGATATGCTTATATCTTCGAGGCCCACAGCGATAAATTTAAAATATGCCGTGGAAAAACAGATGCAGGCGATTGCAAAATACGGCTCACGTGAAGAGAAACAGAAGATTGCCCTGAGCACGGCTCTGGCCATCCTGGAGAATGAAAAGGAAAACTGCAGGAAGATCGGGGAGCACGGGCTGCCGCTGATTGAGCAAATAAGCAGGAAGAAAGGCGGCGGGCCGGTAAATATACTTACTCACTGCAACGCAGGCTGGCTGGCATGCATTGACTATGGTACGGCAACAGCCCCGATATACCTTGCACACGACAAAGGGATAAATGTGCACGTATGGGTTGATGAAACAAGGCCCCGGAACCAGGGTGCCCGATTAACGGCATGGGAAATGGATCAGCACGGCGTGCCTTTTACGATCATCACCGACAATGCCGGCGGACATCTTATGCAGCACGGGATGGTGGACCTTGTTATTGTGGGAAGCGACCGTACTACAGCAAATGGTGATGTGGCAAATAAGATAGGCACGTATTTAAAGGCGCTGGCGGCAAAAGAAAGCGGTATCCCTTTTTATGTGGCCCTGCCATCATCGACCATCGACTGGAATATAAGCGACGGAATAAATGAAATACCTATTGAGCAGAGAAATTCGGAAGAAATTATGTATATTAATGGAATATTAGACGGAAAAATTAAAAATATGCTGATAACTGGTGAAAACTTCCCGGCAGCTAATTTTGGATTCGACGTGACACCTGCTAAATTTGTTACAGGATTGATTACTGAGAGAGGTTTTTGTAAAGCTGAAAGAAATAGTATATTTAAATTATTTCCTGAAAAACAATAAAATAATTTTATATGAAACGTTCATTCAATTTTTATTCATACTTTTTTATGTAATTTTTAATAAAAATTGAATGGTACGATACATACGACCATTGAAAATTAAATTTTATACGTATGAATAAAATTGCTATAATTGGTGGATCAGGACTTGAAGATCTTGGATTTCTTACCGGTATAAAAAAAGTTACTGTAGATACACCTTACGGTGATCCCTGTCCGTATATTCAAACCGGCAAATACAACGGTATTGAGATCATACATTTAACCCGTCACGGGAAGGAACATTCGGTGCCGTCAATACATATCAACTACAAGGCAAACATATATGCACTGCAGAAGCTGGGATGTACCCATATATTATCAACCACTACCTGCGGCAGCCTGCAGGAGGAAATATGCCCGGGAGAGCTGGTTGTGATGAACCAGTTTATTGATCTTACAAAAAACAGATCGTTGATGATGTTTGAG
>CAZBUF010000279.1:0-4982 GCA_964495025.1 uncultured Bacteroidales bacterium
GCCCCTGTATTCAAAGGTCAGCTGCCGGTCAAAGAAAATTATACAATTTTGTTTGAAAATCTTAATGATACTGATACTCCCGTTTTAATTACCCAGTCGGAATTTATGAGAAGGATGAAAGATATGTCAAAGCTGGGAGGAACAATGAGCTTCTATGGTGATATGCCGGATAGCTTTAATCTGGTGATAAATTCCAATCATCCCCATATTATCAGGATTTTTGAAGATATGGATAAGAAAGTAGGGGGGAAGGTGGCTAAATTAAAAGAAGAAATTAAGCCTTTGGTTGATAATAAAGTTAAACTGGAAAAAGATAATAAAGATAAAAAGGAAGAAGAGATTAAACAGGAAGAAAAAGACAGGATTGAGGACCTTGATAAAAATATTGGCGAACTGAAAGAAAAGAAGGAAAAGATACTTTCAGATTACGGAAATAAGAATAAGCTTGTAAAGCAACTTATTGATCTGGCTTTACTGGCCAATAATATGCTAAAGGGAGAAGAATTGAATAAATTTGTTAAACGTAGTATTGAATTAATTTGAGAGTACAGGTGATTAAAGATACTTTTGTATCATTTCAAATAATTCGGAGGGTTTTATAGGTTTTGATATATAATCGTTAAAGCCAAGATTAAGAAATTTTATTCTATCACCCTTAAAAGCATAAGCTGTTTCAGCAATAACCGGTATATCTTTCCGTATTTTTTTTATTTGCTGCATCGCACTGCAACCATCAAGTTCAGGTAATTTTATATCCATTAGTATCAAATCAATGTTGTCATTATTTTTAACTATCTCAACTGCATCATTACCATTCTCAGCTATGATAGTTTTAATGCCTTTTGAAGCCAGGAAGTTTTTAAAAAGCTCACTACTTGCCACATCATCTTCAACGACAAGTATAAGTTTATCATCATAATTTTTCATTTATTCAGGGATCTTACAGAGTTAAAATAATAATGAATAAATATACAAACAAAAATATTATGAACTTTTCCTGTTTTAATTAATAACTATTATTGGTTACTAAAAGCCAACATTATAACAAATGTACATAAAATTTAATAAACATCTAACCATTTATATCTTCTTGCATTATCTCCAAGCTTAACTGCAAGCATAATCTCATGTGAACCAAATGTATGATTCATTAATGAATTGAAATTATAATCAAATGCATAACCAATATAATATCTGGTTAATGTAACACCTGTGAAAATAATCAGTGAGCTTCCTGTCCTGAATGATAAACCGCCGGAGATATCATTCATATAAGATACTTTCATATTAAGGTCCAGTTGCGGCCTTGATATGTCCGTGAATTTTAAAAGAAATGAAGGCTCGATATCGAACTGATCATTTAAATTGAAGATATATCCTCCTAAAACATTGCATTGTCTTCTTAACTTGTATTCACTTTCAGATTCGTTGCTGAATTTGATAGATGACTGCATTATTTGCATGATTGATATGCCTGCATATAAATTCCTGGATGTAAGATATGTGCCAAAACTTGCATCCGGTATAAATAATGATTGCTTTTTCCCATTTATCAAATCATCTGTCTCACTGTCAGAAAATACTAACTCACTCGTGTTCAATTTACATTGAAACAGTAATAATGACAAGCCAAAGGATAATTTGTAGTCGGCTATATCAAGATGATAAGAGTATGTACCTTCAAGTCCGGTACGGCTAAATTTACCATTTTTATCATTAAATAAATGTCCTCCCCATCCAACTCTTCCAGAGCGGGAGCTTAATCTTCTTTTCCTTCTTATTGATGTATTTTTTGAAATAAAGCTGTTCTTTAGAATTCTTGATTCAATTGTGATAGCATGAGTTTTGGGTGCATCGTCAAATCCAACCCATTGTTCCCTTGCAATTAGGTTAATGGATGTATACCCATCAGATCCTGCGGATGCCGGGTTCAAAAGGAATTTGTTATATGTATACTGGCTGTATACAGGAAGTTGTTGAGTAAAAATTACAGATATATTAAACAGGGTTATACTTGCAATTAATAATAGTCTACGCATATAAAATTCTTAATTAGTTTTTTCACGATAAAATTTATATTTCATCACTTTTGGTACGTTTAATAACCCATATAGTTGCACCTGTATAATATAATTTCCATTAAATGCAATAAATTTATGAGTAATAATATAAATTTATCTCACTAAAAGATATTAAGTAATGATCTAGTTATGAACAATAATCAAATAATTATAACAGTTCTTTCTAAAAAACTAATTATTAATACGGTTAAAATTACCTGATAATTGTAACAGTACCTTTTAAAGGTTCACCACCAATATTGAGGTCAATAATATAATAGTAAGAATCCATAGGTAGTTCTTTGCCTTTTGAAGTACCATCCCAGTCATTCTCATATCTCCCGTCTTTTCTGAAAACTCTTCTTCCCCACCTGTCGAATACTTCAATTTTAGCTTCAGGAAACAAATATATATTATTTATAATCCATGTATCGTGAACACCATCATTATTCGGAGTAAAGGCATTGGTCATTTCTTCAAACAGACTGGCAGGATCACAAATACTTATATTGACCGAATCACCTCCAATACAGCCATTATCATCAGTTACTGTAACTGATATTGTCTGCTCTCCTGCAGTAATATCAATCGGATTATTGGTTTCACCGGTAGACCAGATATAAGACATAAAATCACCTGCATCCAATTCATATGAGTATGTCCCGCAAATTATCGTGTCGTTGCCAAGATCGACGACAGGCAATTCATTGATATAAAGATATGCAGAATCTCTTGTTATACAGTCATACTGATCCCATGCTATTAAACTTACCAGGCCTTCTTCATTTACTGAAATATTGTCGGATGTAGCCCCATTATGCCACAAATACCTGTCAAATGCAGTTTCAGTACTGAAAATGGCTGATTCACCGTCACATACATATTTATCACCACCAAGATCTGCAATAGGTTCCGGTACCAGCACTGTTTCCTCACTCATCACACCCTCACATCCATGTTCTGATATTTCCACAACACTGATAATATATTCTCCGCCTGCAATATTCCAGTCAACAATAATCTGAGGTGAATCTTCAACCGTAAGGCCAAGCGCCGTTACAGCCCAGTTAAATGTTGATCCGGCGATTTCATTAATTGAATAACCAACATTATCAGTTCCTGCGCATACAATATCAATATAGTTTCCATCACCGTTAGGATTATCGGGAACAATATCTCCTGTAACAGGTATTGGATATGAATATGCATTTGCACTGTTAATCCATTCGCCGGCACATCCGGTGGCACTGTTTCCTGCCCTGACCCAGATTTCTGTTGTACTATTCTCAGGAATAGCAGTTAAGAACTGATAGGGCGCTGCTGCATCAGTATAATCAATACTGACACCATTATTTAATGAAAAGTCTATCATATCACCGTCAGTTGTAAAGGCAGTTAAAGTTACTTCACCCGCACCACACCTTTCAGCAGGATCAATAGTAGCGGTAGGTTTGGGATTAACCGTAACAAAATCAGTTTTTGTTTCTGTATCAGAAAGGCCCTGTGTTATTGTAAGGCTGATTGTTTTATTTCCTGATGTGGAATAAAATACATCATGAGGTCCTATACCGTTCGAAGTTGAAGGTACAGCCCCATCTCCAAAGTTCCAGCTATATAATGTGCCTGTACCTGTGCCGCCTGAATTATTTGTGAAGGTTACGGTTTCTTCAATACAAATATTATTGTCATCAACAACAAAATCTGCAGCTAATTCACAACCCTGCAACTCTATAAGAACTGTTATCTCTTCACCTGTACATCCATACTGATTAATTTCATATACACTAAGGAATCCACTTATTGAAGTAAAGTCAATTGTAACAGAATTTTGTTCAATTCCGGTGGTATCTGAAGTTAAAGTGGCGGACCCGGGAATAGTCCAGTAATATTTTGAACCGGATGTTAGATCAACAGAATATGTTTCTCCTGAAGCAAAGCAGTCAGGAGTATGGTTGCCGGAGATATTTGACGTTGAGGGTTCCGGATGTATTGTAAGTTCCATATCATTACTTTCCGGAGTACATGATCCGTTTCCATCTGCAGTGAGTGTCAAAGTGACAACATTGCCTGCATCTGCAGCATCGGAAGTATAAGTAGGCGTTAAAGTAGTGGCATTTGTTAATATGCCCTACCGTCATGTACCCAGCTGTAAGTACCGTTACCGTTTGTTACCGTTGCATCATTTACTGTGTATGCAGAGTATTCACAAATGCTTGCATCGCTTCCGGCATTAACCACAACATCAGCATCTACAGTAATTTCCATCTGGTCCGTAGCAGGGGTACAGTCGCCATTACCGTCAGCGGTGAGTGTCAGAGTGACAACATTGCCTGCATCTGCAGCATCGGAAGTATAAGTAGGTGTTAAAGTAGTGCCGTTAGTTAATATGCCGCTGCCGTCATGTGCCCAGTTGTAAGTACCGTTGCCGGCAGTTACCGCTGCATCATTTACAGTATATGCGGAGTTTTCACATATCGAGGCATCACTGCCTGCATCAGCCGAGACATCGGCCACAACGGTGATCTCCATATCGTCTGCATCTGCTGTACAGTCTGCGTTACCGTCAGCAGTGAGTGTAAAAGTGACAACATTGCCTGCATCGGCAGCATCGGCAGTATAAGTAGGTGTTAAAGTCGTGGCGTTAGTTAATATGCCGCTTCCGTCATGTACCCAGTTGTAAGTACCGTTGCCGTTAGTTACCGATGCATCATTTACAGTGTATGCAGAGTTTTCGCATATCGAGGCATCACTGCCTGCATCAGCCGAAACAAAGGACTCAACGGTGATCTCCATATCATCCGCATCTGCTGTACAGTCTGCGTTACCGTCAGAGGTGAGTGTCAGAGTGACGACATTACCTGCATCTGCAGCATCGGCAGTATAAGTAGGTGTTAGAGTAGTACCGTTTGTTAATATGCCGCT
>CAZBUF010000280.1:0-3136 GCA_964495025.1 uncultured Bacteroidales bacterium
CAGTTACAGGATGATTCTTTCCCTTATGATAGCTTGTTATCGATTCTTCAAAGTCAGCTACCAGCACATTATCCTGTTTTCTGATGCCCAGGAAATAGTTCATATTTGCGCTGTTCTCATCTTCTTCAATTCCTTTTGTTATAAGGGGGATAGCCTCTGCCCCCTGAACACCGGTTGAAACAGAAGCCCCCGTATCTTTCATCATAAACCAGCATTCAATGGTAAACTCTGACAGGCTTATTTCAGGAGTATTATCGATGGATATATATGAACCCGGCCCTGAGATATCTATTGATGACCGGCTATAGACGCAGGTGAGTAATGACCTGATTATTATTATGCAAAACACTATAAGAGTATGCCTGAACATAATCTCAAAAAAGTTATTATTTATGGTGTAAAATTAACAGTAAATATTTAATCATTCAACAAAAACAAATGAAAAAGGCTGCCCTTCATTAACAGCCTTTAAATATTTTAGTAAGCAGGTTAGTATCTCTTTTCCTGAATTCTTGCTTTTTTGCCGGTCAGCTTCCTTAGATAGAAAATTCTGGCTCTTCTTACCCTTCCCCTTTTATTAATTTCTATTTTATCAATAAACGGAGATTCAACAGGAAAGATCCTTTCGACCCCAATGTTACCTGACATTTTTCTAACCGTAAATGTCGCTGTTATGCCGGCTCCCTTTTTCTGCAGTACCACTCCCTTGTATGGCTGTATCCTTTCCTTACCGCCTTCCTTTATTTTATAATATACAGTCACCGTATCTCCGGCTGAGAAATCCGGGATGTCCCTTTTCGCAGCAAAATTAGCCTCAGCAGTTTTTAATAAAATCATCTTTCAAAAAGTTAAAAATTTCTCTTCCCTAAAAACAGGTCGCAAAGCTACAAATATTTTTTCAGACAGCAGAAACAAATACTTACTTATTTTTTAAAAAATAATATCCGCCGGAGCTTTAATGGGGTTTCTCCCCCTGAACTTTAAATTTGTCGCCGGTCTCCCTTATCAATATCCTGTACCATTCATCACTATACCCGGGCTGGTCCAGTTTTGGATTTTGCCGGCCCTCAACAGGCTCCTTTATGTTACCGTCAATATATTTAGTAAACAAGTATCCGTACAACCTTTTCCACTCCTCAACAGTAGAGTTACCTGTATTTACCGAAAAATCAGTAAGATAATCAACAGCCAGCTTTTTATCATCTTTATTCAGTTTTAATGCCTTTTTATCTATCTCACTTACCCTGGAAATATAATACTGCTCCAGTTTTCTTTGTTTTTCACGTATTTCAGGTATCATATAACTGTACCTTGTATAGGCAAAATTGGATACCTGGTTAAATACCCAGAATGCGGCATCGTCGCTGAACTCCATTATTGAGCCGTTGCCTGCGGCATATGCTTCCGGCACTTTTGTTATTGCGCAATACATGGGAGAATATACCGTGCTGTATGTGTCATCCACTCCAAACCAGAATATACCACCAATATAATCCGGAAGGTATGAGCGCGACTGGGTAACAAAGGAAAAGCCTGTTTGCTGTGTTGAGGTTGCCCTTTCATTGAAATAGGACACACTGTCAACTTCCCAGAACAGTGGCCGCCACCTGACGGTACACTGGTACGGCCCGGCGCCGAAATCTTTGGTCATGTCCATGGGTGTATCCTGAAAATAATCCCGCATAAGCTCCATAACGTCGTACACCGATAATTTCTCCTTAGGTTTGACCCATAAAGGCAACTTATTTTCAAGGTTCTCGCCCATTGCATAATCAAGATACTTATCCATTCCTTCGGCTACTCTTCTGAACGCAGACCATACGCGGGCTTCACAAATGCGTGCACCAACAAAATCCAATGGCGCATAGGCGTCGCAAAAACTGAAATCCTCATCCTCACCATCAAAATAGCCCTTTTCTCTTGCAAAAGATATTACATCTTCGGAATACAGGCAGTTTTCAGGATCATCAAGAGGGAACGTGGCTATCCTCGACTGGTTAGCATGTCCGCATATATAACCGTCAGGCACCTTTCTTGCTACCCATACCGCCCCCTTATTTCCTACACCCTTGCCGATAAGCTCCATTATCCATACCTCATCAGGATCGGATATCGAAAACGATTCACCGGTGCTGTAATACCCGTATTCCGAAAGCAATTCATCCATAATGATTATTGCTTCCCTGGCTGTTGAAGCCCTTTGAAGGGTAATATACATGAGGCTGCCGTAATCAAGTATTGCAGTAGTATCCTGCAGCTCCTCCCTCCCTGTATATGTTGTTTCACCTATAGCCAGCTGATGCTCGTTCATATTTCCCACAACAGCATAAGTATGTGATACCTGGCTTATTGTTCCAAGGTATTCTCCCGTATCCCACTCATAAACCTTAAACTTTGTTTTGGGTTTATAATCCATGGCAGGCCTGTAATAAAGCTCCCCGTATAAAACATGTGAATCTGCCGCATAGGTTATCATAGTGGAACTGTCGGCAGACGCTCCTTTTGTTATCAGAAAATTAGTGCAGGAGAATAATCTGGCTTCCGGAAAGACTGTCATTATAACAATTGTTGCAAAATATTTTATTTTCATAGTTAAAAGAATTAAGATTTAAATGTTCATATGCCCGCATTTAATGACAGGCAGAGTAATTATAAATATATTAACCCCTGAAGTCAAAACCTGTTCAATAAGCCGGGTCAGCAGTTAATGATAATATACGGTTCCTGTACAGATATCTGATTCGGCACCTGTTACACTTGAGAGGCAGTTGACCTCATTTCTGAGTCTTAGTACACCCAGAAACGCAAAAATCAGTGCTTCTTTATATTTTACAATTATTTTATCAGGAATAATTATTTCATGCTCACAGTTGTCCTTTATCAGCTTTATAAGAAATTTATTAAAAGCCCCGCCTCCCGTTACCAGAACATCCCCCTTTTCTTTCCCCTTTACCTGGTTTGTGATCTGTAACATTATATGTTCATAGACGGTACGCATCCTGCTTTCGACGGATAACTCATGGTTGTTCATCAGTGGCAGAAATTCTTCCTGAAACCATTCCCTGCCCAGTGATTTAGGTATTGCTTTTTTATAATAACCTATCCCGTTCAATTGCTCAAGCAACGGATAGCAGAT
>CAZBUF010000281.1:0-5365 GCA_964495025.1 uncultured Bacteroidales bacterium
TCATCAGAATAAATGTTAACAAAATAGGGGACTTTTCTGTCCCCTATTAACCTTCATTCAATAAATATCGGTACAAAGCTATAAATAATAGTTCAATTGACAAAATAACTTAATCATAATTTAATGTTTTAAAAGAATTTATGATTTTTGTAAATGTTTTTAAATAAGTGGCAATATTTACATTAATTTTAAAATTTTGAAAATTGTGGATTCTAAACCTGCCGATAAAAGAAAGATCATTAATGATCCGGTGCATGGCTTTATAAAGTTACCTTCTGCTTTTATTTATGATATTATAGAGCATCCGTATTTCCAGCGTTTAAGAAGGATAAAACAGCTGGGCCTGACAAGCTATGTTTACCCGGGTGCAACGCATTCACGGTTTCAGCATGCTCTGGGGGCTGCTTATTTAATGGACCAGGCAATTCAGAATATCAGACTTAAAGGATTAGAGATCACCGAAGCAGAAGCCGAGGCTGCTACTATTGCTATTCTGTTGCATGATATCGGGCATGGCCCTTTTTCTCATGCCCTGGAGCATAGTATTATTGATAATGTTACACATGAGGACGTATCCGCATTATTAATAAATAAATTGAATGAGGAATATAACGGCAGACTTGATCTGGCAATTAAAATATTCAATAATAAATATCATAAAAGGTTTTTACACCAGTTAGTGTCCAGCCAGCTTGACATGGACAGGATGGATTATCTGAAAAGAGACAGTTTTTTTACAGGAGTTTCTGAAGGAGTGATTGGCTCTGACAGAATAATTAAAATGCTCAATGTAGTTAATGATAACCTGGTTATCGAGGCAAAAGGCATATATTCAATAGAGAAATTTCTTATAGCCCGGAGACTTATGTTTTGGCAGGTATACTTTCATAAAGCTGTGTTGGCAGCTGAAAACCTCGTGGTTAAAGTACTTCAGAGGGCAAAAGAAATAACCGGACAGGATCCCGGGCTAACAGCCATAAATGGCCTGAGATTCTTTTTTCAAAACAATATCAGCCGGGAAAATTTTTTACAGAGAAAGGATGAAATAATAATAAATTTTGTGAACCTGGATGACAATGACATAATCTCATCAATGAAAGAATGGATTAATTACCCTGATAAAGTTCTTTCAAAACTATCGGAAAATCTGATTAACAGAAAACTGCCTAAAATATTAATAAGGGAAAAAGCCTTTGATAAAGATTATATAAATAATATCGTTGAACAATCAATAAAAATATATGACTGGCCCGCTGATAGCATTGATTACCTTGTATTCACAGGAAGTATATCCAGTAGTGCATACAGCAAGTATGACGATAAAATTAAAATTTTATATAATTCTGGTGAAATAAAAGATATTGTTGATGCCTCCGATATATTTAATGTCTCTGTACTTTCAAAAATTGAAAAAAAGTATTTTCTGTGCTATCCTGATTTAGCCAGGCCGGGTTAAATGAGAACAATATAGATCATATCACAGTTTATCACGATATGAGGATAATAAAATTTTATATTTATGCTTAAGTTTGGTATTTAATGATTAGTTTTGTGCGCAAATTTTTTTATATGAAATTTACAGCCAAAGCAATAGCGGAATATTTAAAAGGAGAGATTGAAGGTGATCCGGAAACAGAAATCAGTGGAATTTCAAAAATAGAAGAAGGCAAACCAGGAACATTGTCTTTCCTGGCAAATCCCAAGTATGAAAAATATTTATATACTACTGATGCTTCAGTTGTACTGGTAAATAAGGACCTAAAGCTCGGGAAAAAGGTGAAAAGTACCTTGTTGAGAGTGGATGACGCATACGAGGCTTTTGCTGCTTTACTGGATTTATATGTGAAATCCTTACCACAGAAAAAGGGTATTGATAGTATGGCGTTAGTAGCCGATACCGCAAAAACAGGTAAAGATGTATATATCGGAGCTTTTGCATACTTAGGGGAAAATGTAATAATTGGCGATAATGTTAAGATATATCCTCAGGTTTACCTGGGGGATAATACTGTTGTTGGGAGTAATACAACTTTGTTTTCCGGGGTTAAAGTTTACAACGACTGCAGGATTGGATCGGATTGCTATATTCATTCAGGTGTAATCATTGGCAGTGATGGTTTTGGATTTGTACAACAGTCTGACAACAACTATAAAAAGATACCGCAGCTGGGGAATGTTATTATTGAAGATAATGTAGAGATTGGAGCAGGTACCTGTATTGACAGGGCAACTATGGGTTCTACCATTATCAGCAAGGGCGTAAAACTTGATAACCTGATTCAGATAGCACACAATGTGGAATTGGGCGAAAATTGTGTTATCGCCGCACAAACCGGAATTGCCGGTTCAACAAAACTAGGCAAAGGATGCATGATAGCTGCGCAGGTTGGTATTGTAGGACATATTAAAATTGCGGATAACGTGAAAATAGGTGCACAATCGGGAGTTACAAACAATATTGATAATGAAGGAGAAATAGTGCTGGGTTCACCCGCTGTAAATATATCTAATACACGAAGAGCAATTGCTGTATACAGGAATCTTCCCCAACTTGTACAAAGGATTAACGAGCTTGAAAGAGAACTAAAAAAACTACAGGAAAAAGAAAAATAAAAACTTCTTTCATATTGATTTCATAATTTTTTATATATTTCGCAATTATTTTTGCGAATACTAATTCTAATTTATGTCAGATTATCAAAGAACGATTTCAAAGTCGGTTACTATCAGGGGAAATGGACTTCATTCAGGATTAGATGTTGAATTAACAATTAAACCGGCTCCTGTAAATCATGGATATGTATTTAAAAGAACGGACCTGAAAGAACAGCCTTTGATTAGAGCATTAGCTGAAAATGTTTCAACAACTGACAGGGGCACTGCACTGAAAGAGAATGATGTACAGGTTTTAACCGTTGAACATGTGCTTGCTTCTTTATACGGACTCGGTATCGATAATGCCTTACTTGAGATAAAGGGGCAGGAAGTACCTATACTTGATGGAAGCGCAAAATATTTTGTTAAGGCGATACTTGAAACAGGTATTAAAGAGCAGGATGCTGAAAGAAAATATTATGAACTGAAAGAAAAGATATTGTGCAGAAATGAAGAAAAAGAACTGGAAATAGTGGCGTATCCCGATGATAATTTCAGCATTAATGTTCATATTGATTATAATTCAAAAGTGCTTGGCCACCAGTACGCTACATTAAGAAATATTTCCGACTTTGAAACTGAAATATCGAAGTGCAGAACATTTGTTTTTTTACATGAACTTGAACATCTTCTTAGTAATAATCTGATAAAAGGCGGTGATCTGGATAATGCGATTGTTATTGTTGATCGCAAAATGACACAGGAAGAAATTGACAGGCTGGCAAAACTTTTTAATATGCCGAAAGTGAATGTTAAACCTGAAGGGATATTAAATAACATAGAATTATATTATAGTAATGAACCGGCAAGGCATAAATTACTTGATCTGGTTGGTGATCTGGCTTTGCTTGGAATCCGGCTTAAAGCAAGGATCATTGCTGTTAAACCCGGGCATTATATTAATACTGAGTTTGTAAAAAAACTTAGAAAACAAATCAAAAATGAACTGGCAAAACCGGTTCCTCCCCGATATGATCCAAATAAACCCCCTTTGTATGATATTATAGGCGTGATGGGTATGTTGCCGCACAGGCCTCCGTTTCTGCTGGTAGATAAAATTATTTATATGGATAAATGGGTTATATGCGGGGTCAAGAACACTACTATGAATGAAAGTTTTTTCACAGGGCATTATCCGGGAGCACCTGTTATGCCGGCTGTCCTTCAGCTTGAAGCAATGGCACAGGTTGGAGGTATTTTGCTGATGAGCCAGGTACCTGATCCTGAGAATCATTTGCTGTACTTCTTAAAGATCGAAAATGCAAAGTTCAGGTATAAGGTTGAACCAGGTGACACTTTGACTATAAGGATGACACTGAAAGAAGCTGTAAGGCGAGGGTTGGCATTAACATACGGAGAGGCATTTGTAGGGGACAAACTGGTAGTCGAAGCAGATTTTATGGCCCAAATAACGAGAAAACCCGAAAATAGTTAACTTTATAGTATAATTTATTAATATATCATTAGAAGGTCTTGCATTTTTTTGTATTAATTTTAGAAATATGAACCAGTCGTTATCAAACATCCATCCAAAAGCAAAAATCTCAAAAAATGTTGTGATAGAATCGTTTGTTACTGTAGCCGAAGATGTTGAAATAGGAGAAGGAACATGGATTGGACCGAATGTAACTATTTTTGATGGGGTTCGTATTGGCAAAAACTGTAAGGTATTTCCGGGTGCAGTTATATCTGCAATTCCTCAGGATCTGAAATATAAGGGTGAAAAGACCTCGGTAATAATTGGTGATAATACAACAATCCGGGAATGTGTGACTATTAACAAAGGTACTGAAGCAAAAGGGAAAACACTGGTTGGAAATAATTGCCTTTTGATGGCATATGTTCATATAGCTCATGATTGTGTTATAGGAAATAATGTTGTTCTCTCAAATAGCGTACAAGTGGCCGGAGAAGTGGAGATAGGAGATTGGGCCATATTAAGCGGGATGTCAGTTGCCCATCAGTTCTCGAGAATAGGCAAACATGTTTTTATCAGTGGCATGAGCGGTGTACTTATTGATGTACCTCCCTATGTAAAAGCAGCAGGGATACCCGTGGTTTACATAGGTATTAATTCCACAGGACTCCGCAGAAGAGATTTCTCAGGTGAAAGGATCAATGAGATTCAGGAAATTTACAGGGTTATTTATAATAAAGGCATGAACAACTCCCAGGCTATTGAATATCTTCAGAATGACTTTAAGGCCTGTGAAGAAAGAGATGAAATAATACAATTTTTCGCAACATCGAAAAGAGGAATAATAAAATCCCGCCAGGGAGAAAATCTTTTCGGGCAGAACTTTGAATAAAAATCAGAATTACCAGACCAGCCGTAACAGATTATTCTTTATTTCCTTATTTGAATTTCCTGCTCAATCCATCCCAGCCCTGTGCTTTGAGTGCTATTGTACTGCCATCATCCGTGATCAAAATATTACCATCCCCTGTCTTTGTAATATGACCGATTATCGATATGCCGGCCTGTTTGCCTACCTTATCAAACTCACTTAATGGCACTGTTAACAACAATTCGTAATCTTCTCCTCCGTTTAATGCAGCAATCAATGGTGCCATGCCAAACTCATCAGCCATTTTTCGTGTTTCATTATTTATCGGTATCTTACCGGAAATAATTTTGCATCAAACTTTTTTAGGATGAGAAAAATTTTTAATTTCTGTATAAAGGTATTATGAATTATGGATTATATTT
>CAZBUF010000282.1:0-7375 GCA_964495025.1 uncultured Bacteroidales bacterium
TAATATCCTCTCTTTTAAGCACTTCTTTCCAAATACTCAGTGTAACAGCTTCTGCTTCTGTGTTTGCTGCAAGAGATTTCATACTATTCGTCTCAATTTCACTTTCCGTCACATAATTCCATGGCGTTTCCACACTTTCAATAAAGCCGGGATGCAGGCCTATAGGTAAAACATGCCATTCTCCGACAAATGATTTGTTCTCCGCGAAAAAAAATGAAAGTCTGGGAAACTGAAAAGTAAGAGTATGCCGGGCTTTTATTATAGAGCTGGTATCATTATTACTGTTATCCTCACCAAATAATCCGCCGGGCATATCAATTGATATTATTCCTGATCCATGATTGTTTAAATACCTGACAAGTGCAGCAGGCAACCCTGATAAGGGCCTTGTAAGGCCGGAGCCGAACAACCCTTCGATTATTATATCAGCAGCATTTATTCCGGGAAAATCATTTTCAGAATCAATTATCTCAGGTTTAACAACATTTTGTGATAAAAGCCTTTCCCTGTTTATTTCAGAATCAGGCGATAATTTCTCAGCGATATTCAGCAGGTACAGCTTAATATTCTTAAATCCCTCAGTCACAAGTAACCGTGCAACAGTCCAGCCGTCACCACCGTTATTGCCCGGGCCCACAAATATCTTAAATGAGACGGCAGGATCATGCCTTTTTATAATCCACTGTACACAAGCCATGGCGGCTCGCTCCATTAAATTAATAGAAGCAACAGGCTCGTTATTGATCGTGTAATTGTCAGCCTCCCTGATTTGATCCGAGGTAAGAATTTTCATTTATTTACTGTTTGTGTATAAACTTCCTGCACATTACATAACTACTTTACAAAAGTATAATGAATTGCAATATAATGAAAATAAGGGTTTATTATTTTAACGGTGAAGATTCAAAAATCTTTTTATATTTGTTGGATCGTGAATTGATTATTAATTAAAACACTATAAAATGTTTAAAGGGCATCCAAAAGGATTATACGTCGCTTTCCTTGCCAATATGGGGGAAAGGTTTGGTTTTTATACCATGTTTGCAATATTTACCTTATTCCTGCAGGCAAAATATGGTTTTGATTCCGCAAAGGCCGGCCAGCTTTATGGGGGCTTTCTTGCTGCCGTATATTTTCTTCCTTTGGTGGGAGGCATCCTGGCAGACAGGGTATGGGGTTATGGAAAAACTATAAGCATTGGCCTTGTTACTATGCTGATAGGTTATTTTCTTCTGGCAGTACCAAGTGCCAGGGGGGAAGCATTATGGCTTGTGATATTCGCTCTTGCGGTAATATCACTCGGAACAGGGCTTTTTAAAGGAAACCTTCAGGCACTGGTGGGTAACATGTATGATGATCCTAAATACAGCAAGATCAGGGATGTCGCCTTTAATATTTTTTACATGGGCATCAATATAGGTGCAATGTTTGCTCCAACTGCAGCCCGTGCAGTTTACAGCCATATTCTCAAAGGTGCGGGTTTTACTTATAATCCTTCAATTCCTGCACTCGCAAACAAGTTCCTTGATGCAACAATTTCCAATGAGAATGTTCAGGAACTTATTGTTCTGGCAAACAGCCAGGTTAAAGGCATTACAGAAGCGGGACTAACAGAGTTCAGTAATAATTACGTGGATACTCTAAGTAAAGCTTATCATTTCGGATTTGGTGTGGCATGTTTATCATTGATTGTATCCATGCTGATTTTCTGGGGTTTCAGAAAATATTATAAAAATATTGATCTTACTGAAAAACAAAAGGCAGCAAGTGAGAAACATAAGGATAAGGTCATTACGATGTCACCTGAACAGACAAAATCAAGGTTAATAGCACTCGGACTTGTTTTTGGAGTGGTGGTCTTTTTCTGGATGGCTTTTCACCAGAACGGACTTACAATGACAATGTTTGCACGTGACTATACGCAAAAAATTGTATCACGCGGTGTCTATTTCTGGTTCGATCTGTGGGAACTGCTCTCAATTGCCCTTTCGGTTGGCGGCCTGATATTCCTGATAAGAAAATCCAGCACCATAACTGTAAGAATAATAAGCGGTGTGGTTTTTCTCTTATTCGGCTTTATCGCATATAACCGGTTCCAGACTTATCCGGTCAGCAGCGAATTTACTCCTGAAATGTTTCAGCATTTAAACCCGTTTTTTATTGTGGCCCTTACACCCTTAATAATAGGATTCTTCACATGGCTGAATAAAAAAGGCAAAGAGCCTTCAGCACCCAGGAAGATAGGGATCGGAATGATTGTAACAGCTATGGGGTTCATTATCCTCGTGATCGCCTCACTTAAACTTATCGGGTATAGTCCTAAAGAGATCGGCAGTATAAGAATACCAAATGAAAGCCTTGCCGTATCTCCTTACTGGCTGATCAATACATATTTTACACTTACTATTGCAGAGTTGTTTCTGAGCCCTATGGGGATATCATTTGTGTCAAAAGTTTCCCCTCCTCAATATAAGGGACTTATGCAGGGCGGATGGCTGGCGGCCTGTTCGGTAGGCAACTACCTCGTGGGACTTATGGGCTATTCATGGATAAAATTGCCATTATGGGGACACTGGCTGGTTCTGGTATCATGTTGTTTAATTTCAGCAACATTTATGTTCCTGATAATTAAAAAGCTTGATAAGGATACAGAATAGCATACAGGAATTAGCTGACAGAATATCAGACAGACCAAAAGGCGGAGTAATTGCTTTATTTACAGTGATAATTTATCATAGCATGTAAACATGCCTTATTATCGTAAAAAAGGCAATACTATAACAGTATAGATATAACTGGCCGTTTCATCCACCGTTGCTTTTATACCTGCCGTCGATCTCCACCAGTTGCTGATATCATAGTTAACACTGTTTACCATTATTATGCCTGTATCAGTATTCTTCCCGAGGACCTTCTTATAAATCATCCATGTCCTGCGTGTATGCGGGCCCAGTGAAACAATATTTACAGGTCTGTCTTTAAATGAAGATTCCATGTACCATTCTTTAAATGCTAAAGCGCAAGAGTATGTTCTGCTATATTTTATATTTGACGGGCATATTGACTTAATACTATCATTAAAACCCGAAGAGTTTAAAACAAATGCCGCATAATCAGCGCTATTATTATACCTGGGACTATATTGCCTGAAATCATCAGTCTTTCTCATATCATAGTAAGCTATACTCGAATAAGCCGGTATCTTCCAGTTATTTATTTCAATATATTCAACATATAGATCCCTGTCCCTCCAATAAGTATACCCATCATTATCGTACTGAATTCTGACTGTTTTAATTTCATTTGCAGGTTTGCTTGTATAAAACTTATAAATCATTTCTTTTTTGTTCACATTTGATTCACCTGTCAAAGAATCATTGATAAATAAACAGAAATGGGGATATACTCCTGCAGCTATTGTCCCATGGGCATTAACTGAAATAACTTTGGCAATGTCACCTGAATTTGTGAAATCACTATTTTGCAGATTAAATATAAGGCTCCCTAATGAATGCATCCTGAAAGCATCAGGCATTTTTGTACCTATTGTAATCATTACTTTATACTCCCCCGCATCAAATTCTTTAATGCTCTTTCTGAGTGCATAATCAGGCATCCAGCCCTCAATAATTAAGATTTCAGCATCCACAGCATGTTCTTTATATAAATATCGCGGTAAATAATATCCGGTTACCACAATAAAGAATACAATGAAAAACAGAATATAAATTGATCGTCTCATTGCAAAAGAACTTTCACATATAATTTATAGTCACAGTAAAATTTATAAATAAACCTGCATTTTAATATCTTAATTATATCACGAAAAAATTAAATTTAATATCCGATTTCAATGTAGTTTATTTTAACCGTCATTGTATTATGGTTTCATCTCAGTAATCTGGATATTCATAAAATAATGTGTTTAAAATTAAAACTTTAATATTCTAATGCAAGTATAAGTACTATATTTGCTTCAAACTTTAATATTACAAAAAATAACACATTATAATGGTTCAGGGGAAAAAATCATTAGACATAGTTGTTCCGGTTTATAACGAATTGGAAAACCTTAAACCTTTATTGCAGGAGATAACATTAAAATTAGCTGATGTTTTTAATCCTTTAACAGTTATTTTGGTGGATGATGGTAGTATTGATGATACACCTGTTTATATAAAGAACATTGTTAAGGAATATAAAAAAATAAACATAAAATATTTTCGTTTTACCAGAAACTATGGAAAGGAAATAGCAGTCAAATGTGGCATTGACCAGTCTGAATCCGAGTTTTGTTCTATTATGGACGGTGATTTGCAGCACCCACCGGAATCATTAATAGAAGCACATAAAAAGATAACCAGTACCAATGCCAATATTATATATATATCGCCTAAAAAAAGAATGACTCATTTCCACCAGAAATTGGGTGCATTTGGTTACAAAAAAATACTAAATACTTTCAGTAAAAACAAAGTATACCTAACTGACTTTACTTTTATGGATATAAAGACTGTAGATATTGTTAAACAATTTAATGAATCAGACTTTTATACAAGGGGTATTTTAAGTATTGTTGGTTTAATTTCCGAAGAAATATTTTATACTGTCCAGGAAAGAAAGTACGGTAAAACAAAATTTTCATTAGCCAAACTTATTAACCTTGCAATTGACGGGGTAATCTCGGTTTCTACAAAGCCTTTGCGCATAGCGATATATGCGGGCATATTTGTCTCTATTGTGAGTATCATTTTTGGCTTATCTCTATTATTTGAAAAACTAATACTCGGACAGCCAATACCCGGTTTTGCCACTTTAGGATTTGGGATGTTCTTTTTAGGCGGAATCCAACTGCTGTTTCTTGGGTTGATTGGTGAATATGTTGGGAAGACTTTTATCCAGGCGAAAAAAAGACCTCTCTATACTATCGATTATCAATTTAGTAATTAGGAATTTCTTTGTTTATGAAACAACTGGTTATTAATGCCGATGATTTTGGCCTGTGTGAATCAATTAATAAGGGCATATTGGAGTGTTACTCAAACGGACTGGTAAGTGATTTTTCCTTTTTAATTAATTCTGAAAACTTTGATAAATCAGTAAAAGAATTAAAAGATGCAAAAATAAAGAAATTCGGGATCCATGTTAATCTTACTTTTGGCAAGTCTATTTCTGGAAATACTTCATGCCTGACAAATAAAGACGGAAATTATCTTTTTACAGGGCAGCATTTAAAAAATTACCTGAAAGGGAAAATAAATCCCGATGAAGTATACATTGAAGTTAAAAAACAACTGGATCTTTTAACTTCTGAAGGATTTGAAATTACACATCTTGATACTCATCAGAATATACATATCTTACCTCCTGTATACAGAGCAATAAACAAGGTTAGAAATGAATATAACCCGAAAGTGATAATTCGATTTCCCAGCGAACCAATATCATTTAATCTGAAATATAAATTTTCCAATTTTAAAAGAATATTCATTTTAAATACTCTATCAGGTTATTCAAAATTGAAAAATGGTATAGATGTTAAAGTCCAGGCAATAGGAGGTGATTTTTATAATAACATAAACAATAAAAAAGTCATTCAAAGAGTAATTAAAAAAATCTGGAAAATAAAGAAAGATTTCTTTGAAATGGCAGTTCATCCGGGTTATTATTCAGATGAAATTCTTAAATATGATGGTTATGCCAGGCAAAGAGAATGGGAATTGGAATTCTTATCAAAACCAAATGATATATTAATTAATAATTCCATAAAATTAATTAGTTTCAAAGATATTCTAAAAGCAACCTAGATAATTCTACTTTATATTAAAAGCTGACGATATTAAATACCAGGGATAAATATTATCTGAATATTTTATATTTGTTAAAAAGAAATAAATTGAAAATTAAATTATAATAAATTATGTATTAATTTTATTAAGTCAAGGAATATGTAATGTCCCCCAATATTTTTATTTATCATAATTCATATTAATAATTGTCATTTGAATGCTTTAACAAACAACCTGTAAAAAACTTTTTAAAATGAAATCCATAGAATTTAAATTATCTAAAACTGAGAAAACAATAATTTTATCAATATTTCTTATCATTTTTGCTATTCCTATATTTTATAAATTAGACAAAATCCCGCTGCTTCGGTGGGATGAATCACTTTATGCCCATTGTGCATTTGAATTATCATATTATGGTAAAAGTCTGGAAAAATGGGATAATTATTTTTTTTCAGGGAAACCTAATTATGATACAAAACCTCCGTTAGCTATCTGGGTGCAATCAGGTTTTATGAAAATATTTGGATATGACAGTAAACTGGCTATCAGACTTCATTCTGCATTAGCTGCAATTTTCACAATAATATTATTAATATACTTTACACGAACTGAATTTAATAGCATCTTTCTTGGATTGTTTAGCGGATTGGTCCTCATTACAACAAGAGGTTATTTGCAGTTCCATATTGTGAGATCAGGTGATATGGATGGATTATTAATTTTTTTTACCACCCTTATGATTTTGTTCTACTTTAAATATTTAAAATACTTTGATGATAAAAAAAGCAGAAACAAAAATATTGCTATAGTTATTATTGCATTAATAGGTGGTGTACTAACCAAGACCGCTGCTGCATTCTTTTTCATACCTAGCCTTTTAATTTACACTATTTATAAAAAGCGTTTAATAAATGTACTTAAATTACGTTCAACATATATTGCAATGGCAACTTTTATAATAGTAATTGGTGGTTATTATGCAATAAAAGAAATAACATCTCCCGGGAACTTACAACACTTGTGGGAACATGATTTAGGAGGGAGATATTTTACAACTATTCATTGGGCAAGTCATCCGTTTTATTTTTATATTAAATATATTTTTACAAATGCCCATACTCCCTGGATATTTTTTGTGCCTTTAAGTATTCTTTTTTTCTTTCTGACAAAGGATAAAGATATTAAAGAATTTTTTGTCTTTGGTTTTATATGTATGGTAATTTACTTATTAATTATTTCTTCAGCTAATACAAAGATTACATGGTATATGGCACAGATCTATCCCTTATTCGCAATGATTGTAGGTTTTAGCATTTTTTTTATGTTCACAGAATTATATAATATAATTAATAAAGATAATTTTCTATTGAAATTTACATTTATATTTTTATTTACAATTGCTATATTTTTTAATACTTATTATGACAGGATACAGGAAATACAAGCATTTGTAAACACAGACAAGGTTCATATGGGGGAAACCTATGATATTTATGAAGATTGTCTTGTTGAAATGAGAAATTCCGAAAAGAGCATTAAAACGTTTACTGTTTTTCATGAAATACGTGATTCACTGTTAAGTT
>CAZBUF010000283.1:0-15484 GCA_964495025.1 uncultured Bacteroidales bacterium
ATAAGCAACGTCAAGTTACCAAAATTTGACGTGACAATAAAGGTTGCAGATCTTCGATTTGTAACCTTTTTTCAACAAAAAAAGGCTGCCTAATACTTTTTAGACAGCCCCTTTTAATTTAATGTTTTTATCAAATTCTATGGTCCTTTAATACTAACATTCGTAAATATTAGTATTAATTTTGTATGAAAACACTGATATGGAAATAACCTATTCTTTAAATGATATTCTTCGTTTGAGTATTACTCCTGTTGCTCTGATATCGGGAGTAGGCCTGATCTTATTAACATTGTCCGGACGTCTGGGACGCACCATTGACAGGACAAGAATTATAGTAGGTGAATTAGAAAAGGAACAACAGGTTAAGAAAAAAGCCATAAAAATAATCGAATTAAGAATCCTTTATAAAAGAAGTAAAATCCTCCGTTCGTCTATTGCCTCAATCTCTGTCAGTGTTTTAACAAGCAGCCTGATAATACCCGTACTTATAATTGTAAATATCTCCAACATGGATCTTAGGATCGTTGGTGGTATTTTTCTTATGTTGAGCATAGCAGGGATAATAGTATCGGCAATATTGCTTTTAATTGATGTTGCTCTCACTCTTAAGGCATTAAAATATGAAATCCGGGAATACACCTGCAAATAAATCTGCTCTGATGATCAAGTACTGCAATTAATATGAATAAGCCAGGTTTTTAATACTTTGCTCTCCTGCCGTCCACTGTCATTGCTGTCACTCACAAATCAGCGAATATCCTGCCTCCGATATCACACATCATGAATTATCCGGCATGAATCGTGCTTCGCTCCTATCCGGTTAATACCCGAATATCTTCTGTTCAGCATAATAATTTTGCCGTTCTGCATATTATTTTTTTAAATCGCTCATATGCAGACTTTCTTTGGGTTAAAATTATTGTCTAACTTAAAATATAAAAAAAATGAAAAACATTTTTATCAGCAGATTTACCTGTGTTATAATAACAATGTTATTATTTGCATCGCCCATGGCATTTGCACAGAAAAGAGTTAATAATGTGGAGAAGTACCTTGAAAGCCTTCCTGTTAGTTTCAAAACGGAAGACCCCAAACCGCAAAAGTATGTAATGACAACCGAATATATTGATTATGATCTATTCGGACATTTTATAAAAAAAATGCGGATTACTGCCGAATATACGCGCGGGTTAGAAAACGGACACGTTAAATGGAACAATGTTGGAATTGCAAATTCTGAAAAAGAGGACCAGCCATATCCTGATCCACAGGTACAAACGTATATGGAGGATTTCACATATGTACCTTCCGAAAACGTTTTAAGAGAATCGTTCTTTGAAAAAATACCACAGGCTGATATCTTTATAAAAAATCTTATATGGGACATGGTTGGCATTGAAGGTTTTGCATGGTGGTACTGGGATTCACTGCATTTAAACCATGAATACTGTGCAAGGGAAACAAACTCTGTTGTTGAACTGGCCGGTGAAGGGACATTTGAAAACAAAGATATACGAATTACATGGACAGGAATTACGGAAATGAACAATGAAATATGTGCTATTATTAAATTTACAGTAATGAACAATCCTTTATCTGTCCATAATGATTATATTGAAGTTGATGGGAGAAGTCATTATTGGGGAAATATTTATGTGTCGCTTGAAGATAAGCAAATTGAATACGCCGAATTACTGGAGGATGTATTAACAGATGTTAAATTTCCTGATCAGGAAGAAAGAAATAAATTTAATACGATTAGAAATATCAGCTTAACAAGAATACTAAATTAAAAATTAAATTTACAGAAATGAAAACAAGAGATATATACAGCTTACTTAATCCGAATAGATTATCCACTCATTTCAGATTTTTCATTGCTTCGTTATTGATTGTAGTTTCCGGTGTTCTCATTAAAGGTGATTTAAAATTCGGAGAGAATGAACTAAGTACATTTATTTTAGTCTTTTCACAGCTTGAAGTATTTGTAATAATTGCTTATAAAATATTTGACGGCCTGAAGATTGAATCTACCCGCCGCCAGGAATTTACCAGAATAGTCTTATCCCGTTTTATGCTTTTTTATATAGCGTGTTTTGTATCAGCAATGATAATTTTCTTATTGTTCTTGTATGCAAAATACTGGTTAAGCGGATGGGATTTATCAAAAGTTATAAATGATTTTCTATTTACAGAATTCAGGGGGTGGTTCAGATCAACGATTATCGGGTTGTCTTTTGGCGCAGTAATATTTGTCTTTTTTCAATGGCAGGATGCTTTGAAAAGAGAGCAGAAACTTAATGAGGAAAACCTGATCTTTCAGAATGAAACACTAAAAAATCAGGTTAACCCTCATTTTCTGTTTAACAGTCTGAATACCCTTTCATCGCTGATCGGCACACAAACCGAAATCGCAGAAAACTTTATTAACCGCTTATCGTCAATTTATCGTTATATCCTGGAAAACATATCAAAGGACAGGGTTCCCCTTAAATCGGAATTAAAATTCATAACCGATTATTTTTCCCTTCATAAAATAAGAGATGCCGATAAAATACAGCTTGACATGAATATTAAGAATGCCTGCACTTATCAAATATTGCCGGTATCTTTGCAATCGCTAATAGAAAATTCCATTAAACACAACATGGCAACCCGCGAGAAACCTTTAAAAATAAGTATCTGTATTGAAGAGCAGTATATTATTGTAAAGAACAATCTGCAGGAATTGGCAACACATTTAAAATCAACAAAAACCGGACTTAAAAACCTTGGTGAACGAATAAGGTTAATAACCGGAAAAGAGCTCATCATTGAGAAGTCACCGGAAGAATTTATAGTAAAGGTACCCCTGATAAAATGAACATATTAATAATTGAAGATGAAAGGCCTGCTGCTGAAAAGCTTATTAAGCTGTTAGAAAAGATCGATAAAAGTATTACTATAGCAGCCATCATTGAAACAGTTGAAGGAACAATAAACTGGATGCAGGGACATTCATTGCCCGATTTGATTCTTATGGATATTCAGCTTGATGACGGCCTTTGTTTTGAAATTTTCGAAACCATAAATATTGAATCTCCCATAATTTTCACTACCGCCTATGACCAATATACTTTGAAAGCTTTCAAGGTAAACAGCGTTGACTACCTGCTTAAACCTATTGAGGAAGAACCCCTTAAACTTGCCATAAATAAGTTTAAAAATCTTCATTTAAAAAAACCCGTTAATATTGATTTTGATAAACTTGTGAAAGGATACTCAGATCAATATAAATCACGGTTCCTTGTGAAAATCGGTAATCGCTACAGGTCAATTCCGGCAAATGAAATCAGCCATTTCTATATTTGTGAAAGAAGTACTTTCATAAAGAATTATCAGGGTAAAGAATATGCTGTTGACTACTCCCTGGAACAGTTGCAGAATATTCTGAACCCGGATAAATTTTTCAGGATCAACAGGAACTGTATAATTAATATCGATTCGGTTACCGAAATGTACAGCTATTCATCAAGCAGGTTGCAACTGTCATTAATAAACGAAGAAAAAAATGAGATTTTCGTTGTTAGCAGGGATAAAGTCAGAAGTTTTAAGAGATGGATCGACCGGTAAAATTCAATCTCAGGGCCCGGGATTAATTTCCATGCACCATCATCTTCCTGTTTTTTTTGGAAATGGTTAGAAATGAAGTTAAATTTAATGAAAGTTAAATGCAATACTGAAATAAATGAAAAAAAACAATCAGGATAAAGAACAGGTAAAAAAATCGCTTGTCATCTCCTATTTAACTTTAAGAAAAGCTGTAGGCATACTGGGCATTTCATTTCCCGCCGTGCTATTGGTAGGCTCGTGTGTGGCCGGCGGATGTGAAGAAATACAGAATTCAATCAGCGCCTATTATCATACCGGTATGAGAAACATTTTTGTTGGTGTACTTTGTGCTGTTGCTTTATTCCTGTTTTCATACAGAGGCTATGAAAAAATAGATAATATAGCCGGCGATCTGGCTTGTTTATTTGCCCTGGGAGTGGCTTTTTTACCTTGCACGGTTGACAGCCCTCTTCCGCCGTGTAACTGTCATTCATCTATTGGCAATGAACTTGCAGGAAATTTGCACCTGGTGTCCGCTTCATTGTTTTTCATTGTACTTGCCTGCTTTTCCCTGTTCCTGTTCACGAAAAGCAAGAGTAAAAAGAAACTTACCGCTCAAAAGAAGAAAAGAAATAAAATATACCGCACTTGTGGTTATATTATGCTTGGTAGTATACTTGCAATAGCTCTGTATTTTCTTTTTCTTAATAAACACTTTCCAATGCTCCGGAGCCTTAAACCGGTATTCTGGCTTGAATCAACAGCCTTGTGGGCATTCGGAGTATCATGGCTGATAAAGGGAGAAGTAATATTTAGAGATACCGTTAAAAAAAAGAAATAATTACTGCCGGTTTCCTTTTTTTCTTATAAATATAAAATCTCCGCCCTCATCTCCGGTGTTATTTATCTCACCGAACTGGGGCAGGTTAGGACTGTTATTCATTACGGCAGTTCTGAAACTGCTGAACAAAGCTTCAGAAGACAAATAGATCTCTTCATTATCTTTCAGCCTCTTTACAAGGTATTCAACAAATACACTTTTATCCGGCACTTCTTCAAGTGTTCCGCTTGTCATTGCTTTCCGGCTGGGAAGTTTATACAGTTTCTCAATTGCCACGGAGGTATTGGCAAAGGCGCTACGCGTTTTAAATATAGCGCCTGTAAAACATGCATCAGCAATAAGTAATGTATGATTGGAGTTTATGCTGCTTATATAATCCCGCAGGGTACTGTTACGGAACCAGTTTGCAGTATTTGATCTCTTTGCGTCAGTTGGCAGCCAGTAGCCAATTCCCGATTTCTCTTCCCAGTGTCCGTGCCCTGCATAAAATATCAGCAGGTTATCTTTCTCGGTAATTGTCTGTGAGAAGTTGTCAAGTTCAATTACAATATCCTCACGTTTGGGATTAATAAGCATCTTCATATTGTTCTTCTCAAAAGTGTAGTAGTTCTGTAAAACATCATATAAGAGCTTAGCATCTTCAACTGCATTGTCAAGATCATTTATTTTCGGGTCTTCATAATCTTCAATGGCAATGAACAGAGCATAATACCTGCCGCCTTTAATAAGCATATCTGCAGCTACCGAATAATCATTGCAATAAACAGGAAATTTCTTCTCAGTAATACTGCCTTCATTATCAACAGCCATAATATTAATAATATTATTGCCGGCTGTAAGCTTGATCTTTAACTTAAATAAATCACCCGGATATGAAATGGCATCCCGTGAGTTCACAGTAACAAGGTTTATTCCGCTTTCATCCGTTGCTTTGATGCTTATTTCAACTTCACTTTCCTGGCTGACTATTTCACCTCCCGTCTGGGCTATTGGTGAAACAAGTTCAATTATGGGGGGAGTGCTGACCTTGTTGGCAAAAAGACCCCGGTCTATCTTATAATCAACTTTCAGCATCTTTGGCCGCATTAACATAAATTCATTCCTGCTGTCAGGGTCTCTGACCAACCTGCTGTTATCCGCATAATCCAATGGCAGCGTAAAAATAAGGTCATCCAGCTCTATCTCCTCATTAATATTGAATTGAAGCTTAGCGGACTTGTTAAAATAAACATAATCATTATCTATAAAATCCTGGCACGAG
The DNA here is from genome assembly GCA_964495025.1 of uncultured Bacteroidales bacterium. Lineage (GTDB taxonomy): Bacteria > Bacteroidota > Bacteroidia > Bacteroidales > UBA10428. The sequence continues at coordinate 5,694 of CAZBUF010000283.1, forward strand.
ACATATTTGTTCTGGCTGACATGAAATTTGCTTCTGTCAAGAACAATAACCGATGATGTATCCTGCACGGGCTTAAAATTCTCATCTACCCATTCCACCGCAAGATTTAAAGTTACAGTGTTTTCACTCTGGGCAATTTTATCTATGGTAACAACACCATAATTACCATCTGAAGTGCCGACTACCTGCCTTTGTCCCTGTACCGGGATTATAAGGCAAAAGAATTGTATCACAGAAAATACAATTAACGGAACAAGAAATTTACCGGGTTTTTTCATGACAATATTTTTTATAACGAAAATTCAAAAGAAACATTTATACCGCCTCCCTGAACGACAGTTCTGGCAGGTATTTCTATAGTACTTACATAGTCGTCACGATGTTTTGCCACATCGTACTTTAGATCGGTCAGGCCCATAACAATTGCCGGCCCGGCATTTAAATAACCGATTTTGCCCAGTTTTATTCTCACGCCACAGGAGAAATAAGCAGAAACCAATACAGGGCTCAGATCCCATGAGCTTTCACTGTCTAAGTTTTCAGTCGTAAAATCATAATCTTCAAGGTCATATAATAACACATGATAAGCAGGATAGTATCCGGTATGAGTGGATGTACCCTTGACTTTATAGTTCCCTGTAACCTTGTATGACAATTGAATACCCGCACTGATATAGGGTGACAGATTTTTTAAATGCATCGGTTCAAGGTATGCCCCTAATGAAAGGTCCATAAAAGTAAGAGAATTCCATTCTTCAATATCAGACTGTACATACCTGAAGTATTCATCCCCGTCCTTATCTGTCAACAGTGTGGTATTACCCTCGTTATCAAAATTTTCCAGTTTCAGGTATGATTTATAATTACTTACAGATAAACCTGCATATACGCCATACGACTTATCCAGCTTATATAAAACACCCAGTCCCCCGCTATATCCGATACCACCTTCTGCCTGCCAGTATTCATCATTGAAGATATCCTTACTATATATCCTGGTATATAATGGCCTGCCGGATATGCTTATAAAAATCACTTCCTCTTTCTCTTCTTCTATTCTTTGTACTATAATTTTCTTCGGCCTTTCAAGAACCGGCCGTTCTTTCTGTATCCCTGCGATTTTAAAGTCCCTCAGAGTTCTTCCTGCTTTCTCAAATTCAATGATAAAGAATAAATCATCGGTTTCATTCTGTATACTTTTTGCTTTATATACTCCCATGACCTGCTTCTGCAATAATATGCTTACAACATATTTTTCATCTGAGCCGTCAATACTTACAGGTTCGCTGATTAAAGCTGCATCCCATGACAAATCTATATCAAGGCCATCAGTGTACCATGTCTGTACCTTAAATAAATACTCCATTACAGTTATACTGGTATCCATAAGTTGCTCGGGATCAATATCATTATAGATATATATGTTCGTTGTATTCTTAAACAGATTTTTAAACTTACTAACATATAATGAAGAGATATTCTTCCCGTTTTCACTTAATGCTCCGTACTTCCGGTAGTCTTCCAGTATTTTATCCGTTTCTGATGCAATAGTACTTTTCTGCTCAGATGAAAACTCCTGGCATATTATATTATGCGGAATCAGTATAATAATAAAAACAATATATAAAAGTCCTCTTTTCATTGTCTTGTTTTAAAATCTTTTTTCAGATCCGGAAGAAATTCATGTTTCCCTTAATTTATTTTTCCGGTCATTGTATTAATTATAGCATGTTATTTTATCCTTTTCCTTTGATGTTTAAAACATTGAAATTAATTTTCTTTCACTCTTTATTCAATTAATATCTTCTTATAACAGACATTTTTATTAAACAATATCTCAATAATATATAGTCCTTTATTAATTTTTTCAACACAGATATCCTTATAAACAGGATCAGCATCTTTTTCAAACAACATATTCCTTATGATTTGTCCTGAAAAATCCCTGATATTTATATATACACGGCCTGATTCATTTCCCGGTATGATTATACTGAAATTTCCTGTATTAGGTACCGGGTATACTTTTACAGATATCCCATCCTCAGAAGTGTAAGCTGACTCAACCTTTACATACGGATCAGATTTTGTCTTACATCCATTTTCCAGTCCTGTTCTAACATAGTAGTTTCCGGTACTGCCAGAGTTAATCCGGCAAAACTGCCTGGTCTCATCCAATATCACAACATCTCCATAATACCATTCATAAGAATACAATCCTGAATCGAGGCATATAAGGATATCTTTTCCTTTCAGCAGGATTTCCGGTTTATCGGGCACTGCATAAGGATTAATGGTCTTTGAGCCTGAAGCCGTGTTTATCCCGTCACTGACCTCCACAGTATAAATTGTTGATACGGTTGGTGCCGGGAAAGGATCACTCACTGACGAAGAAAATCCCGAAGGTTGTGACTTCCATGAGTAGGTATAAGATGCTGCTGCTCCTGAGGGAACTGCATGCAGCAGGACGCCCTGTCCGGCACACACCAGGTTAGCGTCAGTAGTTACTGTAACTGACAGGGGAGCAACTGAAGTACTGATTTCAGTATTACTTAATAACACCTCACCGCTGCAATCCATATTGTTCCACGCTCCGTCAGCCTGGTCATTTTTCCATGTGGCAAATCTTCTGCCATTGTCATTATAGTCACGGTCAGTTATTATAACATCAAAACCTATCAGGTTCCTTGCATGAGGATCCCATGAATTGCCGTCCACATCAGGAAGGGATTCGATACTAATTGCATATTCAAAGACATAATTAGGATCAGTTACTTTATAGCCATAACTTAAGGTTACATAGTTACTATAAGATCCTGACCATAAATCGGTAACAGTTGAATCATACTGATTTTTATTCTCCACAAAATAAGGGCACACCTGATAATGACCGGCTACTCCTGCCGGTCCGCCTCCATCATTGATCTCATCATTCACATCAATATAAATTTCAGGCCGGTCATATTCCCAGTTCGTAGTACCGGTGGCATCAAATGCAGGGAAAAAATCATCATCTTCCACAGTAAGGAGTACGAAGAGATATGAGTCGTTCCATGCCGCGCGCCATGTTACCAGTCCCAGAGTTGGCAGATAATCCTGTGGCACGGTATTTATATCAATATAATGTTCTTCAACATCTGACCATACAGGATCAATATCGCCATCAATAACGGGGGCACAGCCCTCGGGAAACCTGTAAAATACAGCATGAGGATACTCAACCGTTTCATTACCGAATTTTATTTTGCCACAGCTATCCATGTTATTAAAGTTATGGGTAAGCTCCTCCCACAATCCTTTGTTTTTCCAGACAGCAGTTCTACGTCCGGCATCGCCTGCATCCCTGTCTATGACATATATATCAAAACCCATTTCGTCAATTGTATTGGGATCAAGCGAACTACCCTCATTATTAAATAATGAAACTATATCTATTTCATACTCATAAACATAATCAGGATCATTAATATTATAAGCATAAGTAACAGGAACTTCGTTTGATGCACCTGAATATAGATAGTCACTTAGCACATAAGGATTCTCCCCTTCCGTAAAAGCAGGGGCAATCTGGTAATGCCCGGCCGTGTTTCCGGGACCCCCTCCATCATATATTACTTCATTAACATCGAAATAAACTTCATTCCTGTCGTATACCCAGGTTATATCACTTCCATCTTCATATGAAGGGTAGAAATCATCATCTGCAACCCTGACAATAACAAAAATGGATGTATCGTTCCATGCAGCCTGCCAGTATGCCGAGTCAAAAGAAGGTACTTCATTCTGTAAAAACAGGTCAATATAATGCATGTCAATATCTTCCCATATACCATCAACAGTGCCATCAATAGTCGGGGCATAACCGTCCGGAAGCCTGGGAAATATGGCGTCGGCTTCTGATACGTTAATTTGTGAAAGGCGAACCTGGTTGTCCGGTATTAAAGTTAACGTGCCAAACTGTTCGATGTTTCTATAATAGTTGATATCAACCGGTTCATGCCCCCATACCTCAACTCCTTCCCTGTTATCTCCTCCATCATTATCGTTAATTTCAAACAGAAATCCAACCTGTTTTCCTTCATAAGGGTTGAAGCTTTCAGCAGGATCGGCACCATTATTTACTATTTCATTAAAAGGAACGGCAAATTCAATATTATAACCCTCACCTGTGTATTCCCTGTAAACCATAGTATTGGTTGTGCCACTTAAACTTACTGCAAGCGATCCCTCAGCATTAAAGTCGACTTGTTTAATATCATAATAACTAAAGCCCGAATTACCGGGATCATAAACAGTAGAAGCAGGAAAAATGTCAAATTTTAAAGAGATGGCATCATTTTCCCACCATGTATTCTCATTAGGAGAGCTAATTATATCATCTCTTATCTTCGCAACACCATATAAATAATCTGCATCCCATGCAAGGTAAAGTTCTCCGGAACAATCAACGGATGACCCTATGTTCCCCCATACCTGTTCCTGCACACCTATATTAATATGTCCGGTAGCATTATCCCAGAAACTTTTATTCACCCCGTTTAAGGTAACGTTATCAATTAAATTCTGATTCTTCACTGAAGAAAACATTATATCCATTTTTTCCCCAACGGGGATACCGGTCATGGGAATATTAACTAATTCCCACTGTCCACCTGTATTACCATAAGGTATATAGCTTGTATCCAAAGCAATCCAGCTTCCATTATCAACCCTGACATCAATAACAAGGCCTCTGTATGGAGTTGTGGAGTAATGATCAGGCTTTTTGGTATAGGCAAATTCAAGCTCAAAATCTTTATACCCATTAATATCAATATCTGCAAGAATCACTGTATCCCAGCTTCCGGAGTAATGATCCGGCTGAGCAATGAATAAATGCATGCTCTCTGCATATACTTCATCCGGTGCATTATCGCTATATTTGTTTATTCTTACTGAAGAGTCTGAGCCGGCAATCCAGTGTCCATTTCTTACAGTAAATGTCGTAACATCATCAAAATCCCAATGATAGGCATAACCAACTGCTTGCGAAGGAGCAGGATTGGTCGGGGATGTTTCTGTATCCCAATCAGTATCACCAAAAGTTTCCTTCGTAATATGCGGTGTAAAAATATCAGAGGATTGTGCTGATATTATACTGCTAAATATAAAAACCACTATAAAGTGAGCAAGTATATAGATATATCTACCCATTAATGAGATTATCAGAGAATAAAAATATAAAAAAAATCATTCTGTGTCAACTAATTATGAATATTACTATGGATTGTATAATTTTATCATTACAATAAATTATGTGTTATCAGGATGCTTTGCCTTTTTGATATACTGAAGTCCCTTTTTACATAGTACCCGGCTCAACGGGCAGGTTTCGCACGGGCAGATTGACCAGTACCGGTGGCTCCCTGCTCATCTCAAACTCCCGTCAATTCTTAGCTTATGACGGGGTATATGTTAAAAAGATAGGGTATAATCATCATTATCAATCTTACTAATAGAAAGGCCTTTAAATCATATTTTACAGAAGCAGGTAACAAAAACAAAAAATATTTAAGTAATTTAAAATAAAATATCATGAAAGCACAAGTTAAAAATTTTAGTATGAAGGCATTTGCAATTTTAATCCTGGCATTATTTGTTCAGGATGTAACATTTGCCGGCCCTGATTTATTCAGGAGTAAATCAAATGATAATGATACTGCCGGTTATTATACATATACTGCTAAAATAGTTGATAATGAGACTAATGAGCCGGTAGTATTTGCGAGCGTTTACCTGGCAGGTTCAAGCATCGGCACCGTGTCAAATATTGACGGTGAATTTATTCTTAAGATCCCCGTGGATAAAAGTGATGAAAAGCTAAGTATCTCATTTGTTGGCTATAAGACACTTGATTTAACTCTTAGTTCACTGGATCGTAAGAAAAATACAATAAAACTCACACCTGATCCCATACCCATACAGGAGGTAATTATCAGAACAGGTGATCCGGTTGAATTGCTCAGAAAGGCAATTGACAGGATACCTGCAAACTATGGAAATACACCGGCTATGTTAACCGGGTTTTATCGTGAAACAATAAAACAAAACCGCCATTATGTTGCGGTCTCGGAAGCATTGATTGACATATACAAAGCAAGCTATAAAAATGACTTTGAATTCGACAGGGTTAAAATATATAAAGGCAGGAAAAGCCAGGATGTTAAAAAGATGGATACTGTCATTTTCAAGCTTCAGGGCGGGCCCAAAACTAGCTTGTTGCTGGATGTTGTGAAGAATCCTTCTGCCCTGTTAACAACTGACTTCTTTAATTATTATAATTATAAATTAAATGGCATTATCAATATTGACCAAAGGGAAACATATGTCATTGAATTTTCACAGAAAGAAAATGTTGACATGCCCCTTTACCAGGGCAGGGTTTATCTTGATGTCAATTGCCTGGCTATAGTCAGAATGGATTTCAGCATCAGCGAACAGGCTATTTCCAAAGCAGGCAACGAACTGGTTAGGAAAAAACCGGTAAGTATGAAAGTAGATGTTGAAGATGCCAAATATCTTGCTAATTACCGTGAATTGAACGGCAGGTGGCAATTAAATCATGTAAGGGCTGAAGCGAAATTCAGATGTAAATGGGATAAAAAAGTATTCCGCTCAGTATTCACAACAATGTTAGAAATGGCGGTAACCGACAGAGATACAATTAATGTCAGTAAATTTAAGTTCAAAGAATCAGCTAAAATATCAGATGTATTTGTTGATGAGGTCAATTATTTTCTCGATGAGGATTTCTGGGGAGCATATAATGTAATTAAGCCTGATGAGTCAATTGAAGCTGCAATAGCTAAATTGAACAGAAAAATGGATACTAAATAATCCTGATTTTCACATTATATTTACTAAGTTTAATATTTGTTAGTATAATTGCCGTAAGATGAATAACTGAAATTTGCTGTGACAAATGCTGAAATAACACTGAATCAGTAAATGAACGAAGAGGATCAGAAAACAGTAAAAGAAATAAGAAAGGGAGATCTGAAAACCTTTGAGGTATTATTCAAAAAGCTATATGCCAGACTTTGCAATTATGCTAACAATTACGTCCATGACATGGATGTTTCCGAAGAGGTTGTACAGGAACTCTTTTACAAGTTGTGGGAAAAAAGGGGAAAACTGAATATAAATGTTTCTTTGAAATCATATATGTACAGGGCGGTTTATAACGGATGTCTTCAGTATTTGAATCACCGTACCATAGAAATGAGATATGAAGAATACCGGAAGAAACAACATAAAGTTTATGACAGTGATGCCTCTGAAGAGATAAGGACCCGGGAACTTAATGAGATAATAAATGATACGCTGAATTCTTTGCCCGAAAGATGCAGGACAATATTTGATTTAAACAGGAATGAAGGACTTAAATACCGGGAAATAGCAGAGAAATTGTCTTTATCGGTCAAAACAATTGAAGCCAATATAAGTAAAGCATTAAAACTGCTGCGTAAAAATTTGAAGGAATATACCGAAGTGTAGTATTTGCAGATCTGATAACAGTTAAATTAATTAAGTTAAATTACCATGTCATCAATAATAAAGATATTCAATAAAAACATGATTGACTGGAAACTCCTGTCAAAACACCTGGCAGGAGAAACCAGTGCAGAAGAAAATAATAAAATAGGGGAATGGATAAAGGGCAGGGATAAGAATAAGATACTATATGAAGATATTCAATCGGACTGGGAAAAAATTAATGAAACAATAAAAATGAAAAAAGTAGATGTAAATAAAGCATGGGATAACCTGAAGGACAGAATTATTCGGGAGGAGCCGGGCTTAGAGGATATAACAGTATTTAAGCCTGATATTTATGAAAAATACTTTTACAGGACCTTACGCATAGCGGCTTCAATAATTTTGCTTATCGGGGTATCATTTGGCGCTTATAAGATCTATTTTAAAGCGCCTGTCTTTGACAAACAGAATACTATTGTCAGTTCAGGCTCTGAAAATACGTCCATAATTGTTCTGCCGGACGGATCAAAGATATTCTTAAATTCAAATACGTACATAAGATACGCGAATAAGTTCGGCACTGACAACAGGGCAGTATATTTAAAGGGTGAAGCATATTTCGAAGTTGTACGAAATACAAAACTTCCTTTTATTATTAATACTAATAAAGCAAGCGTAAAAGTCCTGGGAACAACTTTTAATGTAAATACCGGAATATCAGGTAAACAAGTTGAGGTGTTTGTTGAATCAGGTAAAGTACAGTTGAACCGGAAAAACAAAAATGAGAATAACATTTTTATTGAACCCGGTTATATTGGAATATTATCAAAAAATACTTTAACAAAAAGCAGGAATACTGACACAAACTATCTTGCCTGGAAAACAAGGTACCTTGTCTTCAGGGATACAAAACTTGAAGCAGTGGCAAAAACTCTCGGAAATATATATAATACAAGTATTGTATTTGAAAATGAGGAAACAGCCAATTGCAGATTAACAACAACTTTCAACAATCAATCGCTTGATTCAATAATGAAAGTTATTAAAAAGACTTTTAACCTTGAAAAAATCGTAAAAACAAGAAAAGGGATAATAATAATTGGACAAGGTTGCCAATAATATTGCAACAAATTTTATTAATTTCAATTGTAAAATTTGTACCGGCAGGCATATAATTATTATATTCCTTTTGTTTGGATTTCAATTTATCAGGGCGCAGGACACTCTGCTTAATAGCCCGTTAAGTATCTACCTCACAAATTATCCGGTTTATGATGCCTTAAAAGTAATTGAGAATGAGATTGGTTACAATTTCTCATATAACGCTGATATTATTGACGCAGAAAGGATTGTAACCGTTAACTCACAAGGTGGCTCTTTAAAAAATATTCTCGGTTATATTTTAGAGGATTCCACTCTGATATATAAAGTGATCGGTAAACATATCGTTATTTACAAAAATGTTCCGGGCCTTCAGGATAATTATAAGGTAATTATCCCTGATTCATTGACAGTAATTGAAATTAAAGGACAGATCGTTGATAACAATTCACTCAGGCCAATTGAATATGCAAACATTTGTATTATCGGAAAAAGTATTGGTACAATATCTAATTCCAGCGGGAATTTTATATTAAAAGTATCGCCGGATTACATAAATGACACGGTTGGAGTTTCCTTTCTCGGTTATGAGACATATCAGGAACCGGTAATAAATTTTATTACCTCTGAAAAGGTCATAGCGCTTGAATCCGGCTTTATAAATATCCAGGAAGTAATAATAAGAAAAATAGATCCCGTATCACTGCTAAGGAATGCATATGAGAACATAGCTACTAATTACCGCAACTCAGATGTGATACTTACATCTTTTTACCGTGAGTCGGTGATGGAATCAAACAGATACATAATTATTGGTGAAGCTGTCATTCAAACTTTCAAATCGGCTTATTCGGAATCTTATAAATATGATCAGATAAAGATTATCAAAGCCAGAACAAGCAAGGATATTAACAGGAGTGACAGTATAATCCTTAAATTAAAAGGGGGACTTAGCACTACACTGCTAATTGATATTATCAAGAACCCGGCAACTTTTCTGGTGCCGGATTGCTTTCATCTGTACAGCTATAAAATGGCTGATATGATGATTGACAATGATAAGAAATCTTATGTTGTTAAGTTCGAACAAAAGGAAGGTGTTGATTATATCCCTTATAACGGTAAAATTTATCTTGATCTCAATAGCCTGGCAATTAAGGGTGTCGATTTCT
>CAZBUF010000284.1:0-9072 GCA_964495025.1 uncultured Bacteroidales bacterium
TGCGATCCCGCCTCAAGCGGGAGAAGCAATCTAATGAATTTCATAAGGAACAGATTGTTTCGTCGTTCCTCCTCACAATGACTTATCAATCCTTATTTAATATTTTAAAATCTGAAGCCTATTGTGGCGAGCAGGCTAAACCTGTTTTGAGAAAGGGTAGCTATATTGTCGTAATACAGGCTGTATTTCTCTTCATGTAATGAATAAACGCAGGCTAAATCGAAGAAGTAGTCTTTGTCCCTGAAACCTAATCCTCCGGTAATATCGGTACGAGAGGCATCTTTATTTATTTCATTGCTTTTAAAAGGACTGGGATAATATGCAAATCCGGCTCTGTATGATAATTGGCCCGTTCTGATCTCGGCGCCGGTTTTAATATTAATAACTGATTTATATGCATCCTGAATTTCATCATTTTCATCATAGAAATCATTTTCATCATATAGACTGCTAACCTCCCTGAGCCTTGCACTTGAATAATCAATATACTCAATATCAAATCCCAGGAGAGCTAACTTCTGGATTTGAAGGCCCAGGCTTCCGTTGATTTTTAACGGAGTAACAAGATCATATTTGTAGATTCCAATATCGTATCTACTGCCGTCAGAATATGTTGGATATACTGGTGGTAGGTCACCGTCATCAAAACCTGAACGCATAACATAGTAATATTCATCTTCCAGTTTGATTCGTGTAGGGAAGTGAACAGAACCACCAATTCTGACAAAACTAACAGGCCTGGCAATAAATCCTGCTTTTAGGTTGAATCCGGAACCTTTGGTTATTTGTTCCATACTATACCTGAAATTGTTAAAAATATTAAGGTTCAGGTCATCAAACTCACTATGATCAGAGAGGGCTGTATACCTGACGCTAATAAACCCAAGTGAAGCACCCAGGTAAAGTTTGTGATTTATATTTGCACCAAATGTAAATGCCCAGTCTCCCATGCCTCCTTCAGTACGGATAGTTTTTCTCTGAGTAACCGGTAATGGTACGGGAGTATCATATTCATAAGCAGAGCCCGGGATGGTATCAATAATATACGCATCAAAAGCCAGTCTTTCATAAAAAGCATCCAGACCCTCAGGATCACGGCCATTGGAATTATCCAGAAAATAGTCTGCCAGGGAATTATTGGAGTTTACTCCTTCAATCATAATATTATTATTGAAGTCATTTATCCTGTTATAGGTAAAACCCATATTGAAACCTGTAAGTCCTGTCTGGTTATTTGTATTACCGGCATAAACAAATCCGATGTTGTTCAATTTGAAAGAATATTTAAAGTCTTCGTTATTTTCTGTTTTATATTCGGATTTGTTCATTGAATATATGAAACCCGGTGTAAAGGAGAATTCTGATTTTCTGTATACTCCTATACCCGCCGGGTTTATGCTTAAAGATGAAATATCACCTCCCAGAGAACCGAAGGCACCTCCCATGCTTAAAGAACGCGCACTGCTATTACCTGTATATAACTGAGAATATCTGAGAGCGTCAACTAAGTTCTGTGTTGATGCTGAGATAGTCATTGATATCATTACGATAAATATATTTAACCTTTTCATGATTCCTGATTTTTAATGTATTTTTTCCATTCTCTGATTTACCAATCAGAATTAATTTTTTCAGTGATATTCAACGATACAATTATTAAGGAGCCTACCTTCTATGACTGCCTGAGCTTGATGAGCTTGATTTTGAACTACTTGAGCCACTGGAAGATCTGCTTGAGCTGCTGCTGCTTGGCCTTGAATAGCTTGAACTACTGCTGCTGCTTGGCCTTGAGTAGCTTTTCGAGCTGCTGCTACTGCTGGGCCTTGAGTAACTTTTCGAGCTGCTGCTGCTTGGCCTTGAGTAACTTTTCGAACTGCTGCTGTTGCTTGGCCTTGAATAACTTTTCGAGCTGCTGCTGCTTGGCCTTGAGTAACTTGAGCTGCTACTGTTGCTTGGCCTTGAATAGCTTGAGCTGCGGGAGCTGGAAGAAGGCCTTGAATAACTTGAGCTGCTCTTAGGGCTTGTGGCGGGCCTTGAATATGATGAACTTCTTGATGTTGCAGCCGGCCTTGAATAAGTACTGCTGCTCTTGCTTGTTGTACCCTGCGAAGGAGCGTATGATTCCGGGGTCCTGGTGGTCCTTGTATATGAAGGCTTACTTGTTGCTGCCGGCCTTGTATAAGTTGGAGAATAATCTCTTCTTGTATTTACAGTTGTTCCTGAGTTGCCTGTTGCAGTAGTCCTTCTTCCATCAGGAGCCGCAGTTGATTTTGTAGCCACTGTTCCTGTACCCGCTGATGTGCCGGTAGCTGATGTTCTTCTGCCATAATTGCTTCCGGATACATTTCCATAAGTTTGCCCGGTTGAACTTACCCTGCGTCCGTTGGCATCAGTTGCCACTTTTGTTCTGTTGTCGGCGGATGCTACACCCGAAGTGCTTCTTACTGCACTCCTGTTTGAACTGACTGATCTTCTGGGCCCGTAATAGCTTCTGTTCCTGTTATATCGGTCATTATAATAGTAATCACTATAATAACCACCATAATAACTATCATAGTAACCATGCCCGTACCCTCTCCAGTATGAGCCATAATACCATGGTGAATACCAGTGAGAGTAATAGTATGGAGAGCCATAGGAAAAGCCGAAACCCCATGAGGGATATCCGAAAGATAATCCTATATTCCATCCTACACCCCAGTGATAAGGACTGTAATCATACCAGTAAGGATCGTAATACCAGGGATCATAATAGCCGAAATAGCCATACGACCCATGGAAACGTCTTACCCTGGATGACCAGTAATAATCGTCGTCATCATAATAATAATGTTTGTGCGTTATATATGTATTCCCGTCTTCTTCATAATACTCGCTGTCAGCATTCGGGTCTTCATTATAATACTCCCTGTCAACATAATCCTGATCTTCTTTATATTCCAGTGAGTCATCCGGAATATAATTATCAGAATTGTATTGTTGCTGTTCCTTTGAGGCGACATACTTTTCATAATCGCTCATTTCTTTTTTATCTGTACCTGTATTACTGCTTTTTGTTACTACGGTGTCTTTCACTGCAGCAGGCTTATCAGCCGGATCATAGTATATATCATCATACTCTTCGGCAGGCTGAGCACTGGCAAAACCGGAACCAAGAACAAAACTCATAATACCTATTATCTGCATAATTGTTTTCATGATTCACCTCCTTGTGATTTTTATTCTGTGAATATATGATTTTATTTCTTTATTTTGCATCTGAATTCATTTGTTGTATCAAACATCAAATATCATACCAAAGTATAATTATGGCTAAAGAAGTTACAAATAAGGAAGAGAATTATTCCCGGTGGTACAATGATCTGATTGTAAAGGCTGACCTGGCCGAGAACTCAGCAGTAAGAGGTTGTATGGTCATAAAACCATACGGTTATGCTATATGGGAGAAAATGCAGGCCGCACTGGATAAAATGTTTAAAGATACGGGACATAGCAATGCTTATTTTCCCTTGTTTATTCCAAAATCATTCTTTAATAAAGAAGCGGCTCATGTTGAAGGTTTTGCCAAGGAATGTGCCGTTGTTACACATTACAGGCTAAAGACCGATAAAGATGGAAAAGGTATCGTTGTGGATGAAGATGCTAAACTTGAGGAGGAACTGATTATCAGACCCACATCGGAGACGATAATCTGGGATTCATATAAGAGATGGATACAGTCATACAGGGATCTACCTGTATTAGTGAACCAGTGGGCAAATGTCGTTCGCTGGGAGATGCGCACGAGAATGTTCCTGAGGACAACGGAGTTTCTCTGGCAGGAGGGCCATACTGCACATGCGACAAAAGAAGAGGCACAGGAGGAAGCACTTAGGATGCTGGATGTATATGTTGATTTTGCTGAGAAATATATGTCACTGCCGGTGATAAAAGGTGACAAGACAGAAAATGAGAAGTTTCCAGGTGCTATAAATACTTACACTTTTGAAGCTTTGATGCAGGACGGCAAAGCTCTGCAGGCAGGAACATCGCATTTCCTGGGACAAAATTTTGCAAAGGCCTTTGACGTTAAATATACGACAAAGGAAGGAAAAGAAGAATATGTATGGGCTACTTCATGGGGAGTGACCACAAGGTTAATAGGTGCGCTGATAATGGCACACTCGGACGATAACGGACTTATCCTGCCTCCAAAACTGGCTCCCATACATGTTGTAATTGTACCTATATATAAAAATAATGATCAGTTATCCGTAATTTCCGAAAAAGCGGAAAAAATAAAAAAAATATTATCAGACAGGGGGCTTACTGTTAAATACGATAATCGTGATACTTATAAGCCCGGATGGAAATTTGCAGAGTATGAATTAAAAGGTGTTCCCATCAGACTTGTACTGGGACCAAAGGATATTGAGAACAATCAGGTTGAACTTGTACGCAGGGATACAATGCAAAAACAATTATATCCGCAGGAAGGTATCGATTCGGTTGTTGTTGATCTGCTTGATGAGATACAGAAGAATATTTATGCCAAAGCCCTAGGGTTTAGAGAAAAGAATACATATTCTGTTGATGACTATGATGAGTTCAGGGATATAATTGAAAATAAGGGCGGGTTCGTGTCAGCACACTGGGACGGTACAACTGAGACCGAACTAAAGATCAAGGAAGATACACTTGCAACAATAAGATGCATACCACTTGAACCAAATCCTGAGAGCGGTAAATGTATACTTACGGGCAAGCCCTCGAAACAAAGGGTTGTATTTGCAAAAGCATATTAATGTTTTTATTTCCTGTTTGGATCATAGCAATAGAACAATTCAGCAATAGAACAATTCAGATCACGCATCCTTAAGCTTTAAACCAAGAAATAATCCTGCTATTAATATTAGTATTGTAATGACTACAAGTATTTTAAAACCAATCAGGTTGAGGATAATGCCACCGGGGATAGAGAAAAACAAACCAAGTGATGTAAGGTTATTCTGAATTGCAAAATAGACAGGCCTTTTTTGCTCAGTAGCAATACTCAGAACTAAATTATTAAATGCAAGTTTAAAACCGTCTGATGCGCTGCCCGCAAACAAAAATAGTATGATAAACAAATAAATATTGTTTGCAATTAATGCCAAAGACAGCGATATTATTATCATCAGGAATGATACAAAAATGATTTTTTTATTTGAGCCTGCGGATGCATACCTGGCCCATAAAACATTTCCCAGCATTGAACCACCAAGTAATGGTAAAGCTGAGCCCAGAGCCAACCCACCGAGATTTATATCAAGTTTTACATATTTTACAATAAAGGGAAGGACAAATAAGTGTGTATAAGAAAATAAGCGAACAATAATCTGCAGTTTCAGTGCTTTATCTTCCCTTAATGTTTTGAATGAATTTAACAGGAAAATGGAAAAATTATCTTCTTTCTTTTGAACATTCTTTTTGGGAAATTCCCTGACACTGCTGAATATGATATAGCCCACCAACATAAAACCTGCACTGATCATAAAAGTGTAGGCAAAACTTTCCGGTTCTTCAAATGCATTTAGGAACCAGGCGGCAAATATACCGCCAAGGATACCGCCCAGTCCCATGAAAGTCTGACGGTATGCCCATGTCACACCCCTGTATTCATTAGTAAAGACCTTGCCAAATAACTCATGGAAATAGATTGTGCCAAATCCTGCAAAAAATGAGAACAGGAATAACCCGGCGCCAAATAACCACAATGCCAGAGCGGCATTTTTACCACCAAAACAGAAAATGGATAATCCTATGCTAAACCAGCTTATCAGGCGGAATAAAAAAATGATCCTTAATGGTTTCATCACCCTGGTATAAGCCTGGGCATAAAAAGCCGTATAAAGCTGCATGAGAACAGCCCCCCCCCTTATTAACGAAGAAAAGAATCCAAGTACGATATTACTCTGACTGAAATAATTGACTATCAGGGGTAATATGGTGGAAGGTTCTGCAACATTAATTGCGGAAGTGACGAAGAAGCCATGTGCAATAAATTTTTTCCTGTTTGATTTGAGATCAAGTGATTTATCCATCAGTAGAATTAATTCATAAATAAGCAAAAATAGTCTATTAGGATTTTATATGAATAATTTAATCTTAAATTTGTGATTTAACTTAATTATAAATAAAATACACAGAAAATGATGAGGAAAATTTTTATCATCCTTGTGATATTTTTGCCTGCGCTGAATTCATGCAGGCAAAATGGAAAAAACAATCAAACCGATTCAACAGATATGCTTATGGAAAAAATTAATGATTTTGCTGAAGTTAAATTAACAACAGATTTGAGTGTTTTAAGTGAAAATCAGAGAAAAATTATCCCTGTCTTGATTGAGATTGCTGAAATAATGGATGACCTTTTCTGGGATCAGGCGTATGGCGATAAAAAGGCATTATTGGATAATCTGAAAACTGAGGCTGAAAAGAAGTATGCAATAATAAATTATGGTCCGTGGGAAAGACTGAACGACAACAGACCTTTTATAGAATCGGCAGGCATTAAGCCCAGGGGAGCAAACTTTTATCCTGTGGATATGACAAATGAAGAATTTACGGCATTTGATTCCAGGGACAAACAAAGTCTGTACACCTTTATCAGAAGAAAAGGCGACGGAAGCCTGGAGTCGGTTCCGTATCATGCGGCATATAAGACACAGGTGCAGAAAGCTTCGGAACTGTTAATGAAAGCTGCCGGGCTGGCAGAAGATCCCGGATTTAAAAAATACCTGGAGCTAAGGGCAGCAGCGCTTCTTGAGGATGATTACTTTGATAGTGATATGGCATGGATGGATATGAAGAATAATATTATTGATTTTGTTGTTGGCCCTGTTGAAACATATGAGGATCAATTATATGGATACAAAGCATCATATACGGCTTATCTCCTCATAAAAGACCTTGAATGGAGCGTTAAGCTTGACAGGTATGCATTGCTTTTGCCCAAACTGCAGAGGGAACTGCCGGTTGAGGATAAATATAAAACCGAAACTCCGGGCAGCAGCTCTGATCTTGGAGTCTATGACGCAATATATTATGCGGGAGATTGTAACGCCGGAGCAAAAACAATAGCCATCAACCTGCCAAACGATGAGAAGGTACAACTTGATAAAGGAAGCCGTAAGCTTCAGCTTAAGAATTCCATGAAAGCAAAATTTGACAGGATCCTTGTGCCTATAGCACATGAGCTGATTGCCGAAGACCAGCAAAAATATATATCATTTGATGCTTTTTTTGCTAACACAATGTTTCATGAGACAGCCCACGGATTGGGTGTAAAGAACACAATCAATAATAAAGGGCTTGTAAGAGAAGCGCTTAAGGATACATATTCTGCTCTTGAGGAAGGAAAAGCCGATATCCTGGGACTTTTTCTTGTAGCCAAACTGATGGAAATGGGAGAAATAGATAATGACCTGATGGATAATTATACGACTTTTCTTTCAGGTATTTTCCGGTCAATACGTTTTGGTGCAACATCGGCCCATGGCAAAGCAAACCTTATCCGGTTCAACTATTTTAAAGAGAAAGGGGCTTTTTATATGACTGATGACGGGCGGTATGGTGTAAATTTTAATGAAATGCAGGAAGCTGTAAGCTCATTATCCCGGCTTATTATTACTATTCAGGGCAATGGTAATTATGAGAAAGCGCAGGAAATAATTAATAAATACGGGACTATTGATGATGATCTTAAGTCAGCATTGGAAAAAATAGAAGAGAAAGATATACCGGTTGATATTGTATTTTTACAGGGGCCTGAAGTTTTGGGACTTAATTAATTTATTGTCTGTCATACTATGATTGTTGAATCACGGGCATACGCCAGGGCAGGGCTTCTGGGGAATCCTTCTGATGGTTATTTTGGCAAAACAATTTCTATAACAATTAGAAATTTCGGAGCCATTGTATCATTATATGAATCTCCTGAACTAGTAATCGAAGAACAGGAGGTTGACAGGAATGAGTTTAGAAATATATACCACCTTGTTGATTCTGTGAATCTTATGGGTTATTATGGTGGGGACCGCCTTGTGAAGGCAGCCATAAAAAAGTTTTACGAGTATTGTGAAAATAACAGGATCAGGCTATCAAACAAGAACTTTACTGTCCGCTACCAGTCGTCAATTCCCAGGCAAGTAGGACTGGCAGGATCAAGTGCCATAATAACCGCAACAATGAAAGCGCTTATGAAGTTCTTCAATGTGAAGATACCGCTTCCTGTCCTGCCATCGTTAATATTATCAGTGGAGGTTGATGAGCTTGGTATTAATGCGGGGTTGCAGGATAGAGTGATTCAGGTGTATGAAGGGTGCGTTTATATGGATTTCAACAAATCATTTTTTGAGAAACATAAATATGGAAAGTATGAACGTATAGATCCGGTTAATTTGCCAAATCTTTACCTGGCATATAAAACACAATTGGGAAAAGTATCCGGCAAGGTATTGAATACGATAAAGCAAAGATATGACAATGGAGATACACACGTTCATAAGACATTATCGGAGATAGCAGAAATTGCAGAGAAGGGCAGGGAATCGATCATGAATCATGATTTTGATGAGCTATTCGAATTGACAAACAGGAATTTTGATTTAAGATGCAGGATCATGAGCGTTTCTGAGAATAATCTTGAAATGGTAAATGTAGCAAGAAGTTGCGGCGCATCAGCTAAATTCAGTGGCTCAGGCGGAGCTATCATAGGTATTTATAAGGACGACGAAATGCTGAGAAAGCTGGTCGTAGAATTGAAAAGTATTAATGCACGAGTAATTAAACCCTATATTTTATAAATATTATGATAAAGAAAGCTGTAATACCTGCTGCAGGAATGGGTACAAGGTTTTTGCCGGCAACAAAGGCTCAGCCGAAAGAAATGCTTCCCATTATTGATACTCCCGTAATTCAATATGTTGTTCAGGAATGTGTTGATTCAGGTATCGAGGATATACTTATTATTTCCGGGAAAGGCAAAAGATCTATCGAAGACCATTTTGACAGGAACTTCGAGCTGGAAAGTAAGATACGTGAGAAGGAAGA
>CAZBUF010000285.1:0-9671 GCA_964495025.1 uncultured Bacteroidales bacterium
AAAATTGTTAAATTCATTGGATTCTTCAATATTATCTATACCATCAGTTAATATTCCCAGATAATAACTACCGTCCGGGACACTGGAAATACTTAATGAAAAGTCAGTGTAAACAACAGTGTTGCCTGCACCTATAAAATCTTCAAATGTAAAGCCTACCAGATAATCCTCACCGATATTGAATATAATATCTTCTGATAAATATACATCATTCCAGAAATTCTCGGCATCTTCACTACCAAGATTGGAAACTGAAAAGCTGTATGTAATATCAGGGCCTTCTCCATCCGTTACACTTACCCAGTTCACAGTCAAATCTACCAGTGTGGCTTTTACTCCGGTGAATGTAACCTCTTTCTTTCCGCTATAAGCCGTTTTTTCACGAAGATCTCCTTCTTCTCCAACCTTATTATATTTAGCCGGCCTTCTGCAACCATATTCCCTTTTTATAAACCTCTCATCAGATTTCACACTTTCAGGAGGTTGCTCAGAACTTCTGCTTATTTTATCATCAAGATTTTCAATACTTTCGTTGCTATTTAATTTTTCAATTTTAACAACCCGGCCATTTTTAATCTCAACTTTAATTTGAGCGGGAACACCTTTCTCATTGTCATCCTGCTGACAATAACCTGATTTTATAATAAAAATCAAAAAAATAAGAAATAACAGCTTTCTTATTGAGAGAAGATCATTTAATTCAATAATCTTCACCATGGGGTTTAAGATTCTCATGTATTTTTAGATTTAGGGATTAATAAGCATAATAATAATACTGACTTTAAACTTAAATAGTATATGCAGTATATCCAAAATATTTTTCGGAAAAGTTAAATAGAATTGACCAATTGCTTAAAATATTTGACAAAATTAATAATTTATGTGATTAATTAATTCTTTTATATTATTATATTGGATCGGATAAAATTAATATTTTAACTGTAAGCATTAATATTCAGACATATTTAACAGAGAAAAATATTAACCAGATAATCGACAGAAGATAACCTTCATGAAATTAATAAGCAGTAAATATGAGAATTATATAGAAAAAAAAAGATTCCTCCATAGCCTGGTTTTTCCGACATTCTTCCTTGTGGTAATTTGGACAGTAAAAGTATTTGAGATCGTGGATGATCTGGATTTAACATATTACGGTGTATTTCCCAGGAAAATTGCGGGATTAACAGGTATAATAACATCACCTTTCATACATGGTAACATGAACCATATAATTGATAATTCTATACCTCTTTTTTTCCTTTCGCTTGCCATATTTTATTTTTATAATAAAGTAGCGTACCGTGTGTTTATTTATTCCTGGTTCTTCACAGGTATCACTGTCTGGTTATTTGCCCGTCCTGCATATCATATTGGTGCAAGCAGTCTGATTTATGGTTTTGGTTCATTTCTGTTCTTCAGCGGAATAATCAGGCAAAACATAAACCTGCTGGCAATATCACTTCTTGTAACTTTTCTTTACGGGAGTATGGTATGGGGTATATTTCCCTATAAATATGGAATGTCATGGGAATCGCACCTTTTTGGAGGTATTTCGGGATTTCTGCTGTCATTTGTATACAGGAAACAGGGTCCTGTAGCTGTGAAACAGGAGTGGGATGAAGAGGAGGATGAAGATGAACCAGGGAAAAATCAAATGGTGAATAATGATTTTTAATTGAATATTTTTGTGTTATCTTCTCTGACAAATTATCAAATTCTATTAATTTTGAATTTTACAAATGATTTAAGAGGAATTTATTAAATACATATATAATGAGAACCGTTTTCTGTATTTCATTAATTATAGGGTATGTGCTGAAGTGTTCAGGCCAGCCAATATTTGAAACCAAGAATAAGCATACTATTGTTCAGCAAAAAATAAAATCACAGACAAACTTTGATTATAACTATATAAAAAACAAACCCTCAGCAAAAGGCATTAAGACATCCTATTCAGAATATAATTCCAATGGGGATGTTGTGGAGTTTATTACTTACAAACTAAAGGACACGCTTACTTTTGAAGAGTATGCCTATGACGAAACGGGAAAAAGGATTGATTATACAAAACATAAAGGTGGCAGTAAAAATATTGCTTATCAGAAAATCTCCAGATACAATAACGGCGGCGATCTTATCCTTGAACAAGGATTTGACGGGAGCGAAAAGTTTAAAAACACTTATAAATATGATGAAAAAGGGAAACTTTCAGAGATTAATTACTATCATGACAATTCATTAAATGAAAAAAGGATATTTGATCATGATGGTAATAATACAAGTGTAACGGTTTATAATTCCTCAAAAATTGTAACATCACATATGGCATTAAAATATAACGACAGGAAGGAACTAATTGAGGAAATAATATATGATGCAAACAAGAACCCGCTGGAGAAGAAACTTTATGTTTATAACAATGATTCCAGGGTCATTAGTGAAGTGAAATACAGATCAGGAAATTTCTATTATAAGCTTACTTACCTCTATAATTCAAGGGGTGAACTAATTAATACTGATGAGGAGAATCTTAATGATAAAAGATTTGTTAAAAAGAGCTTTAATTATGACGTTAACGGGAACCTGATTGAAATGAAATGGAGAAGGAAGCCCGGCGAAGAATTCAGCACCAGGGAATATATATATGACAGCAAAGGATTATGCACCGGTGTTATTACTTACTATCCAAGCACAGAATTTAAAGTGCTTACAAAATATGAATATGAGTTTTTCTAACTCCTGTTCTATTAAAAGTATGTTTATTCTGCTGTTTTTGCCGGTAATATCTATAACCTCAACCGTATGAATTTTCTACCGGGCTGGCAAAAAGATTTTATACCCGGCGATGGCAATAAAATTATTAAATGGCTTTTTTAAACTTGGAGGCAACGGTATCCCAATTGACAACGTTCCAGAATGCTTCAATGTATTCTGCTCTCTTGTTCTTATATTTCAGATAGTATGCATGTTCCCAGACATCAATACAAAGAATGGGAATTCCTTTATCTTTTGCTATGTCCATAATCGGATTATCCTGGTCCGGAGTTGAAACAACCTTAAGAATGCCATCGGCGACAATCAGCCAGGCCCAGCCCGACCCGAATTGTGTTTTAGCAGCTGCAGAAAACTGATCCCTGAAATTTTCGAATGAGCCAAAATCCCTGTTTATTGCATCTGCCAGATCCCCTTTTGGTTTGCCTCCGCCATTTGGTGACATAACTTTCCAGAACATCCTGTGATTTAAATAACCCCCTCCGTTGTTTCTTACCGCAACCGGATATTTGGAAACCTCCCTGAGTATGGTTGTAGCATTTTTGCCTGTAATACCTGCTTCCTGAACAGCTTTATTAAATCTTTCAGTATATCCTGCATGATGCATGGAATGATGAATGGTCATAGTCTCAGTGTCGATATAAGGTTCAAGTGCATCATAAGAATATGGCAAATCAGGAAGTTTGAAATTTACAGGTTCCTTCCCGGTATGAAAAATTCCGGTGATGCTTTTATTTGCATATACCGGAGCAGCAATTAATCCACCTATTCCCACAATGCCCGACTTAATAAATGATCTTTTATCCATTTTGAAATATTATCCTGATAGGTTTTGTTATCCTGATAACAAACATAACAAAAAAATGTTTATTATCTTAACAGTTAACACTAATATTTATGATTTTCAATTCCCCTTTAGCTTCGTAACTAGTTCAGCCAGAATCATTTTTTCCTGTTTTCCGGTTTCCATATCCTTAAGTGTGATCTTATTTTCCTTAAGCTCATTATCCCCGGCAAGCGCAACAAAACGTATATTTCTGTTATTCGCATAAGTCAATTGTTTCTTCAGTTTCACCGGGTCAGGATAGAGCTCTGAAGATATTCCTTCAGCACGGATATCTGATAACAGGTCAATGCAATATTTCTCTTCCTGTCCGCCGAAGTTAACAAACATTAACTTAACATTACAGCCGGAATCTTCCGGAAACAGATCCAGGTTACTCATTACATCATAGATCCTTTCCGCCCCAAAGGATATCCCAACTCCCGATATATCAGGCAACCCGAAAATTCCTGTAAGGTCATCGTATCTGCCGCCTCCGCATAAGCTTCCTATTTGTATATCTTTTGCACTAACTTCAATAATAGTACCTGTATAATAATCAAGTCCCCTGGCAAGTGTCAGATCAAGATTTAGTCGTGAATTTAATTTAATGTCTTTCAGGTAATCAAGAATATCTTCCACTTCCTGTATTCCTTTTATGCCGGTTTGTGATTTGCCAAATACTTTCTTCAGTTCTGAAAGTATCTCTGAGTTTTCGCCCTTAAATGATATAATACCCTGTATCCTGTCAATTGCGGATTTGTCAAAGCCTCTCTCCCGCAGTCCCTTATTTACTCCATCAAAACCTATTTTATCGGTTTTATCTACAGCAAGGGTAATATCCGTTATTTTACCTGGCTCACCAACAACCTCAGCCAGTCCGTACAATATTTTACGGTTGTTTATTCTCAGGACACAATTGATCTTCAGCGCGGCCATCGCCTCATCAGCAAGTTGTATCAGCTCCGCTTCATTAAGCAAAGAATTACTTCCTATTACATCGGCATCGCACTGATAAAATTCACGATATCTGCCCTTTTGAGGCCGGTCTGCCCGCCATACAGGCTGGATCTGATATCGCTTAAAAGGAAAGGTAATCTCATTCCTGTTCTGAACGACATAACGGGCGAATGGTACAGTAAGATCATACCGTAACCCTTTCTCACATAACTCTAATGACAACTTTCCCGGCTCGGCGTCTTTTAATTTATCATCACTAATGTCTGACAGGTAATTACCGGAATTTAAAATTTTAAATAATAACCTGTCACCCTCTTCACCATATTTGCCAAGCAAAGTAGTAAGATTCTCCATAGCAGGGGTCTCAATAGGGGCATAGCCGTATTTCTCAAATACTTCTTTCACCGTATCAAATATAAAATTTCTCCCGGCCATCTCAGCGGGCGAGAAATCCCTTGTTCCCTTTGGTATTGAAGGTTTCCTGTTCGTCATTTGTGCTTTTTCTTCTTAATAACCCGACAAAAATACTATTTATAATCATAAAATTATAATTTTCAAAATTTCAATATCTCAAAACGGTTTTGGCCATCGCGTATTGTATATAACGTCATTGTGAGGAGGAACGACGATACAATCTCATGCAAAATTATCGGAGATTGCTTCTCCCGCCGAACTTGTCCCGTCTTAGACGGGAAGCGGGATCGCAAAGATGCAGAACCAGCAAAGCAACAAACAACAAGCGACAATCCAACAATAGAGCAATAGAGCAATAGAGCAATAGAACCATACAGCAATTTAACTCATCTCTTCCTTAACAAATATAACGGCGTAGTACATAGCAGGATCAGACTTGCTATAATAAAACTATACTCAATACCCATATGGTCAGCTATAAGTCCCAGTAAAAGAGCAAATATGGCAGCGACAATAGATTTTGCCTGTGATTCAACTGAGAGAACTGATGCAAGTATCTTATCATTAAACACTTCAGACACATATGCCACGGCCATAGGCCTTCTCAGGTTCTCAACTATATGAATGCCAATAAATAATATTATTGTGATAATCATAATATCTAATTTGTAAAATATTCCTGCTGCAATACCGGTCAATAATCCCAATATTAAAGTAATATTCAATGGTTTAACAAGATTCCCGAATTTTTCTGCTGATCTGCCCGAGTACCTTGAAGCTCCTGATGCAATAAAATAAAGTATAAAATATACAAGTCCTATTACTGAAGCTTCCCTTTCCTTCTGCCCAAGAAATAATAATACCGGAAGTAAAACAACAAAAATTTGCAGTACAGGCTGAAGATAATCCTTGATAGCCATAAAATAGCCACTGAATGACGAAAGGTTTGCCATTATCTTAAAAGACCTTAAATTCCTGAATTCTGAAAATATCTCTTTCAGTAACTCTTTAAATATCTTAAAAACTGATTGCTTTGTTTTTTTCACCATAGAACCCTCAAGGATCTTTGGATAAGAAATCAGTAATACCAGTCCTATACTATACGGTATTAATGTATAAATAAAAACCTTTGTGTATGTTCCGCAATATATTACAATACCTGCGGCAATTAAGGAGGATATCGCCGATCCGGCCTGCGACCAGGCACGGGTATGCCCGTAATAATATACTTTCTGATCCTCCCAGTTTTCATGTTTTAAATACTCAAAAATCATCGCTTTATGAGTGCCTGTCCTGAAGGCATCTCCAATAGCAAATATGCAGGTTGCAATAACAAGAAGGAAATAGCTCCCCGAAAAATAATACAGGATAAATGACAGAATATAAAAGATATAGGAGAATATCATTGTGCCGCGCCTTCCCAGGGCATCGGCAACAATGCCGCTCGGGATCTCCAGGATTGTACGGGTAATCATTTTTATAGAATATATAGAACCAATCTGTAAATATGTAAGGCCTTTTTCCAGGAAAAAGAGCATCAGAAAAGGATCAAAGAACCTTTGATTTTTTAAAAACCCGTATAGGCAGAATTTGTAATACTGAAGATCTTTTTTAAATTTTACCGGCATTTATATTTTAACTAAAACATGAAGTTAAAACCAATATAAAACCCATGATCACCGTCTCTTTCGTCAAAAGCCAAACCGTAGTTAACCGATACAACAAAATTTTCATTTAATACAAAATTTAATCCTGCTCCGTAACTATGGTGTAATTTTTCTTTATCATCAGGGAATAGGGCCAGACCGGATGAAGGGATACCTGACCTGTCGAATTTATACTTACCGGTGATCATGCCAAAATCGGTAAAGGCATTAAGTGCAATATAAAAATTCTGGTTCAGTACCACTGTTGTGATGAACTTCCATCTGAATTCAAGGGTGCCATAAATAAAATCTTCTCCGACAATCCTGTTTCTCAGCACTCCCCTCAGTGTCTTTGCGCCTCCCAGTCCGTCGCGGGCC
Source organism: uncultured Bacteroidales bacterium (assembly GCA_964495025.1). GTDB lineage: Bacteria > Bacteroidota > Bacteroidia > Bacteroidales > UBA10428. Next base: position 6,997 of record CAZBUF010000285.1, read on the forward strand.
AATGAAGGGGCAGTATTGAATACGAACGGCAGCATATAAAAAGGCATCTCCCCTCCGATTTTACCCTGATACCCTAACCTGTATGCAAACGATAATTTGTTCGGGAACAGAGTAAAATATTGCCTGTGAGTAATTGCAATTTTTGTATATGACATGTCATTGTCACCAAGAAAGCCGGGTGCTGCAATAAATTGCATTTCAGTCCATATTCCTGACATCGGATTCGGTTCATTGTCCCTGGTATCGTATATCAAACCCAGTTTTACTAAACCTGTGCTCCCCCCCTGCTGTTGTTTTTCGGGAATTATTCCCCAGTCAATATAATTATCGAATAATGTAATTGTGTCTGGCAACATATCTGCTTCTTTCTTTCCTTTATTTAAATTATTAATATCAACCGTGCCAATATCATTTCCGTACCAGGCAAATCCGGCAAACCACCTGAACTTATCGCCAACCAGCTTACCCTGAAACTCTGCTTTTAATCTTGTGAGTTTTCTATCTAAGCGATAAAACATCCTTGTTATATATTCAGGTCCGTCAGTTTCTTCAAAAGCACTATTATATAAGGAGTTATACCCGTTAAAGCCATAAAAGTCAAGTGCTTTTTCAGTTAATAAGCTGGCTTCTGCAGTAACCCTTATATTTGGTACCAGGTATTTAGAGTCGTAGCAGAACTGATTGATACCACTGCCCTTTGTTGTCCGTGACCACTCAAGATAAATGGAATGCCTGTATTTAGGATATGTACTGCCATCACCAAAATTGTACAAATTTACAACTCCCCCGTATTTGTACCCGATATCAGAATCAAATGCAAGTGCCGGAACGGCACCAAATGTCCAGCCTTTCTTTATTTTTTCCCCGCCTTCAGGTTTCATATCATCCCACTTATCCTGTCCAATTCCTGCATAACTAAACAAACAATAGATAATTACAAATAAACACACTTTGTATTTCATACCTGTAGTACTAAAGATTAAACAGTTGCATCGCAATTACAGTCCTAATTTAAATAAAATATTTGCTATTGCGAAAAATGAAAATTAACTTGCTATGAAATAATTTATTCTGTTATGCTCATTTATTTTTGCAGAGCAGTGTCATCAGACCATCAATTATAGTATGTGAATGCGAAAAAAGAAAATAAAACATAGATATATGAAAACAATCAAAAGGATCATCCTGGTGATAATAACGATCATATCAATGGCTGTTCTGTTTGGATGTGCACTGGTCAGGAATGTTTCAAGAAAGAGCCTGCCTGATTATAACAAAGATATCAGGTTAGCAGGTTTGGAACATGAAGTGCAGGTATATCGTGATAAATACGGCATTCCTCATGTTTATGCCAAAACCGGGAATGATTTATATCTTGTTACCGGCTATTTGCTTGCCCAGGATCGGATGTGGCAGATGGACCTGCTTAGAAGAGTAACACTGGGAAGGCTCTCAGAGATCTTCGGAGAGGATTTTTTGGAAACAGACCTGCTGCTTAGGGCACTGCGATTTACAGAAAAATCAGAAAAAATTATTAATGACACCGAAGATAAATATCTGGCCTCACTCAAATCATTCAGCAGTGGCATAAACCAGTACATAAAGTCAAACCGGAAGAGGCTCCCTTTTGAATTCAGACTCCTGGGATATGAGCCTGAACCATGGGAACCCATGCATACAATAAATCTGATCGGATATATGGCATGGGACTTAAAAGCAGGTTGGAATGAACTTGTTCTTGAAGATATAAGAAATATGGTTGACTCATTAAAATATAAAGAGCTGCTGCCGGATTACTCAAATGCCGGATCAGTGATATACCCGGAATATGTTGCATTAGCTGCATTATCCGAAGTCAAATCAAAGCTTTATATGATGGCTGATCAACTGGAAAAGCTTGGTATGGAAGTCTTTTGCGGAAGTAATAACTGGGCCGTATCAGGAGACAAAAGTACCTCGGGAATGCCTGTACTGGCAAATGACATGCATCTCGGATTGAACATCCCGGGCATATGGTATCAGATGCATCAGGTAGTGGAAAATGAGTTAAATGTTACAGGAGTGATGTTGCCGGGTGCGCCATTTATAATATGCGGGCATAATGACCATATTGCGTGGGGTATGACAAATGTCTATGTCGATAATCTTGACTTCTATCTGGAAAGAATAAATCCTGAAGATTCAGATAAATATGAATTCAACGGTGAATGGAAAGACTTTTTAATAAAAGAAGAAGTTATAAAAACCAAAAAAGGAAATGAGATTAAAAAAGAAATTCATTTTACCGGCCATGGCCCTGTAATTTCAGGGTTTAAAGGGATTGGCAATAAAGTAGTGACTATGCACTGGACAGGTGATGAACCCAGTGATGAGATCCGTACGGTATATTTACTGAACCGCGCTGCCAACCGGGAAGAATTTGAAAATGCACTTCAGACATTCAGATCGATAAGCCAGAATATAGTATATGCTGATATTTACGGTAATATCGGGCTATACTGTGCCGCGGGGGTACCACTGCGCAAAAGGACAGGAGTATTTCCCTTGTTACCCGGATGGACAGATGAATACGACTGGAAAGGAATGCTGGCTTTTGATAAATTGCCTTTTAGCTATAATCCGGAAAGAGGGTTTGTCTGTTCAGCAAATAACAAAACAGTAAGTGAAGACTACCC
>CAZBUF010000286.1:0-7094 GCA_964495025.1 uncultured Bacteroidales bacterium
AGGTTGCATGAGCAGCAGGATTGAGGTTCTGGCTGTAATTCTTCCTGCCCCGGGGGCAAATCCCATCCAGGGGGCAGATGTAGTAGGACAGGGGCAATCGAATGCTATTTATTCGGTAAATTTTCATCCGGGGTCCACATATACATGGAATATTCCGGCAGGGATAACAGTACTCCTGGAGAACCAGAATTTTGTAATTCTTGAATTTCCCAATCTCGGCACTTATAATATTTCGGTAACAGAAGTTAACAGCATAGGGTGTCCGGGCCCGGAATCAATAAAACAGATTGAAGTGAGGGAAGATATGTTAATTGTAAACCTTAATATAATAAACGGCAACATATGTGTTGGTGAAGAGCTTCATCTTGCAGCAATCCCCGCAGGAGGTACGCCTTCCTATTCATTTAACTGGACAGGAGATACTGAGTACCTTTCAGCAACAAATATTTCCAACCCCGTATTTTTTACTGACACATCAGGTATTTATAAACTGTATATCGAAGTGACCGATATTAACCTTAACAAAGTTACGGACAGCCTCGAAATATCAGCCTATCCGAATCCCTTTGCTGACATATTTACATCTGACACTGTTACCTGTGCAGGAGCCGATCTACAACTTGGTACTTTTATTGCAGGAGGTTCAGGAAATTACAGCTCATTCGAATGGACAGGGCAAACATCTCCCTTATCAGATGTTGATATACGTAATCCTATATTTAATACAATAATAAAAGGCACATACTTTTTAAAATTTACTGTTATTGATAATAATGGCTGCCAGGCTGAAGATTCGGTCAATATCATTAATGATATCCCCGAATCGGCGTTCAGCTCGGATGCTGTTCCCGGATGCAGTCCTGTTACTTTCGGTTTTACCAATAATTCAGAAAATGCTGTTTCATATAAATGGGATTTTGATGATGGAGACAGCAGTGATCTTGAAAATCCTTCCCATGAATTTTTGAATTTAACAAATTCAATAAAATATTATAATGTTATACTTACGGCATATAGTGAATATGGATGCAGCCATACATCGAACGAGTTTGTTACGGTTTACCCTAATCCTGGTATTTCCATAGGAACGGAACCGGAAACAGCCTGTAATCCTGCCGATGCATTACTGTTTGCTACTCCCGGAGGATACATGTATAACTGGTATTTTGGAGATGGTGAACATGATGAAGGAGGCTATAATATAATGCATACTTATACAAATGATACAGAACGGGACACATCATATCAAATTATGCTGGTAACAACTTCATTTTTTAACTGTCTGGATACAACCTTTGCCGGTATTACAGTGCATCCTTCGCCTGTGGCTGATTTTACTGCATCACCGGTTCATCAGATGTATCCTGACAGGACAGTTAACATAGTAAATATTACCGAAGATAAAAACTGGGATTATACATGGTATTTCGGAGATGATACAGTATCTTTTGAAAAGGATCCGGGAACACATGAATATGGCCGGCCTGACGATTATACTATATCCCTGGTTGTAAGAAGCCGGCATTGCTCTGACAGTGTTACGGCAAATATTGAAATAGTACCGCATCCCCCGGTAGCTAAATTCAAACCTGTTGATCCGGGGTGTATGCCTCTGACCATTCATTTCGAGAACACATCCACTTTTTCCAAAACATATTTATGGGAATTTGGTGACGGGTCAATATCCAACAAACCTAACCCTGTGTACACATATTACGAGCCGGGCCAGTATAAAATTAAACTGACAGCAACAGGAGACGGGGGGGCTGATACCCATAACACGGTGAATGACGTATATATACTTCCCAATGCGTATTTCAACCTGGCACCGAGATATGTGTTTGTTGATGATGAAACCGTCCATTATTTTAACTTATCTGACAACAGTGATGTAGTTGAATGGGATTTTGGAGATGGCACCAAATCAACTGAATATAATGCAAAACATATTTACCGGGAAGAGGGTGTTTATGATGTGACATTGTGTGTATGGACAGAGAATGACTGTTTTGATTTGTATATCATGGAAAATGCTGTTTTTGTTGAACCAAGCGGCAAAATAATTTATCCGAACGCGTTCAGGCCGGGATCGATGCTGGAAGAAAACAGGGTATTTAAACCCGCGGTAATTGACCAGGTTGATGAATATCATTTAATGATCTTCAACCGCTGGGGAGAATTAATTTTTGAAAGCCATTATAAAGACGTGGGCTGGGATGGTTATGTAAATGGCAAAATAGCAAAGCAGGATGTATATGTATGGAAGGTAGAAGGCAAGTATTCCAACGGGAAAGCTTTTATTGATACCGGTGATGTAACACTGCTTCGCTAAATATTCCGCTTACCTGTCAGCTAACCAGGGCAGGTTTGGGATTTAGTATTTGAGTTTTATTAATTATTACTTCAAGATTTGAATTGTGAAAAGACCGTTTTCAATATTGATATTTATCTTTATCCTGAGATATATGGTGGTTGGACAGGATCCACAGTTTTCCCAGTTTTATGCCAATTATCTGTACCTTGCTCCCTCATTTGCCGGATTAACGGAGAATAACAGAATTGCACTGAACTATCGCAAACAATGGCCCGAGATTGCCCACGGTTATAATACATATTCAGTATCATTTGATAAATATTTTGAGAAATTCAGGAGTGGACTGGGAATACTTATTTTAAAGGATGAGGCGGGAACAGGAAGGCTGCGGTCAACAAATTTCGGATTACAGTACTCATATGATTTTGAAATTAACAATAAATGGCATATCCGGCCGGGGTTGCATTTTGTATATACTGAAAGATCAATAAACTTTGAAGATCTGTTATGGAGCGACCAGATATCTGCAAGTGAGAATGCTCCTGTAACTGGTGAAGTCATGCCTTTGAACCATTTGGGTTCACTTGATTTTTCCACCTCTGTACTGACATATTCTGATATATTCTGGTTTGGAGCAAGTATCGATCATCTGCTGCAACCCAACCATTCATTTTATTTTTACGACGATGAGGACGGTAATCCTGCCCATACTGACATAAAATATTCTGTTTTCGGAGGGACCAAGTTTATAAAAAATGAAAGTTTATTAAGACCTGTACCTACCACACTGCAGTTTGCTTTTTTATTCAAATCACAAAAACAATATAAACAGCTGGATTTAGGAGTTTACATGCACAGAAGTCCTATTGTTATGGGATTCTGGTACAGGGGTATTCCATTTTATGATTCACGTTATAACAGGGATGCATTTACAATATTGGCAGGCTATAAGATAAAGGACATAAGTATAGGTTACAGCTATGATTTTACTGTTTCCAGGCTTATTACCAGCACAGGAGGGTCACATGAGATATCGCTATGCTATAATTTCAAGACAAAAGCAATTAAAAGGAAACCCGGGATGTTGCCCTGCCCTGAATTTTAATTTTATTCATCTGCTTTCTGAATGATCGCAGCCCAGCCGCCTCCGGGAGCAAGACTTATATTTATTGCGGAATCCCTGTTAATCTCCCTTGTTGAATATTTATAATCTATTGCACATTTATCCGCATTAATACCATCCTGCATAATTTCTATTTTATGATTTCCCTTGTCAATGAAGCTGAGGTCAATCTCAAATTCCCGTGGTTGCCAGTCGGTCATCGCCCCTAAATACCAGATACCGTCTTTTTTCCGGGCAACAACAATATAATCTGCAACTTTTGCTTCCAGCACCTTTGTTTCGTCCCATGTAACAGGAATTTCTGAAATAAAAGAGGCACACTCAGGTTCTTTGAGATAATTTGAAGGATTATCTGCCATCATCTGCAGGGGAGCTTCATAGACAACGTACATTGCAATCTGGTGGCATCTTGTTCCCTGGCTCATCGGGCGACTGTAAATTATCCTGAAATTATTATCCTGCGCGTTTATCATGGCTCCGGGTGTAAAATCCATGGTGCCTGCAACCATACGTATGAAGGGAATTGTTAAGTCGTGCTCCGGTGTTATATCACGGCTCCACTTGTTATTTTCCAGCCCTTTTACGCCTTCAAAGTTCAATACGTTCGGATATGTCCTCTGCAGGCCTGCAGGCTTAAAGGCCCCATGAAAATTTACAAATAATCTTCTTTTGGCCGCTTCTTTTGCAACCCTCTCGTAAAAATTTACCATATACTGATCACCCCTTTGCATAAAGTCGACCTTGACACCTTTAATCCCCCAATCCCGGAAATTATCAAGCACCGCTTCAAGGTCTTCGTCCAGGGGTTTCCATAATACCCAGGCTATAACCCCGACATTCATCTTTTTTCCATAGCTTACCAGCTCTTCAACATCAATATCGGGATTGCCCTCCTTAAGATTGGTAGTGGTTTTTGACCATCCTTCATCAAGATTGATATAATCCAGCTTATATCGCGATGCAAAGTCGATGTAATATTTGTAAGTATTCGTATTTATCCCCGACTTAAAATCAACTCCGTATATGTTATTGTTGTTCCACCAGTCCCATATCACCTTTCCGGGCTTGATCCATCCGGTTTCCGTCAGGGCACATGGCCTGGCAAGCCTGAAAACCATCTGGCTTTCCACAAGTTCACGGTCATCATCAGTAATTATAACAACCCTCCATGGAAACGCCCTCCGGCCTTTTGTATGTGCAATATAGCCGGCTTCTTTTGTAATTATTTCATTACGGTCGGGGCCTTCGCCCGGTTTTGTTTTCAGCACAACCTTTGGAAATACAGCCCTCAGAGAATTTTTACCTGTACCGGCAAGGAACATGCAGGGGTAATCATAAAGATCAGCTTCGGTCAATAATATCTTAGTGTTTTTATCCACGCTTATAAGTGTTGGCAATGAACAAAACGTATCCTTTTTTATTGAGCTTAAGGTTGTATATTTATAGACCCTTTCGTTGTGAGAATAAAAACTTTCTTCCTCAGGGAAATATATGTTGTAATCTCCGGCAAAATTAAATACGGCCTCCTCAGAAAGTACGGTAAAAGGATCACTCATGTAAGTTAAAAAACGGTAAGCTATCCCATCGTTATAAGCTCTGAAAACAAGAGAGTAACCTTTTTCAAAGTCAATTGTGATCTGACTGTAATTGTTAGTGATAATTTTAAATTTGTGAGGCACAATGGGCTCGATCGTTGAATCCGCAGTAATTGTATCAGTGTTAATAACAGCGGGGTTTATACACAGAATGCTATTATTTAATGTCATGGAAACCTCACCGGACTCAATAAGCTGAATATTATTCAGATATACTGACCATGTTATGTCTTTCTCAACAGATATTTGCAGCTTAATGCTTCTGTCAGGTGAATAAACCTCATAGTTTTTTGCGGATACCATAAGGTTGAATCCGATTAGAAGGACTACTATAATAACACAGTTTTTTAATTTTGCCATTGTCTTAGTGTTAAATTGCTATTTATGGTCATTATCTGCTTAATGTAATGCTGACACGATCTGTTTTCCCTCCAACAGGGGGATTTATTTTTGAGATTTTTACCGTTGCAGATATTATTCCGGAAAAGTTTTTATATAATGAATCAAGTATCCTGAATGCTATATTTTCAAGTAAAAAAGATTTATGGCTCATTTCTTCTTTTACAACCTGATAAGCTTTATGGTAGTTCAGTGTATCCTCCAGATCATCTGTTTTTGCTGCTTTTTTCAAGTCAGTTTCTATGGAAAGGCTAACCATAAATTTATTTCCGACTATCTGTTCTTCCTTAAAATGGCCATGATAGGCATAAAACTCCATATTTTCAAGTTGTATCAATCCCATTTTAGATTGGATATTTAAATTCACAACTAATATATTCAAATAATTCATAAATGGAATCTACTATTTTAAAAATAGTTACTTTTACAATCCTGGTATTTTTTAAATTACTAATGAAAGCTAATCATATTAAATGAGTAAAGAAGAGAGTAACAAGTCGTTGAATTTTATTGAGGAAATAATAGAAGAGGACAACAGAACAGGAAGATATAATAAAAAAGTATGTACAAGATTTCCCCCTGAGCCTAACGGATATTTACATATAGGGCATGCAAAATCAATATGCCTGAATTTCGGACTGGCAGAAAAGTATAACGGTAAGTGCAACCTTCGTTTTGATGATACTAATCCGATAACTGAAGAGGTTGAATATGTCGAGTCAATCAGGGAGGACATAAGGTGGCTGGGTTTTGACTGGGAAGGCAGGGAATATTTTGCTTCCGATTATTTCGATCAGTTATATGAATGGGCAGTAAAAATAATTAAAAAGGGGCTGGCCTATGTTGATGAGAGCAGTGCTGACGAAGTAGCTGCAACAAGGGGTACGCCTACAAAACCTGGCAAAGAAAGTCCGTATAAGAACCGTTCTGCTGATGAAAATCTTGATCTGTTCGAAAGAATGAAAAAGGGTGAGTTCCCGGATGGCTCAAAGGTACTCAGGGCAAAGATTAATATGGCTTCTCCGAATATGCACATGCGTGATCCTGTAATTTACAGAATAAAGCATGCGACACATCACCGCACAGGCGACAAATGGTGTATTTACCCTATGTATGACTGGGCACACGGCCAGTCGGATTATCTTGAAGGCATAACTCATTCATTGTGCACTTTGGAATTTGAGGTGCACAGGCCATTATACGACTGGTGCCTGGATAGTATCCTTGATGACCCTTCAGGATACAGGCCCAGGCAATATGAATTTGCCAGGCTAAACATTAACTACACGGTAATGAGTAAGCGGATACTGCTGACCCTTGTTAAGGAAGGCCATGTGAGAGGATGGGATGATCCGAGGATGCCAACAATATCAGGATTGAGAAGAAGGGGTTATACACCGGAATCAATAAGAGATTTTGCAGAGCGTGTAGGAGTGGCGAAACGTGAGAATGTTATTGATATAGGACTTCTTGAACATTGCCTGAAGGAGGATCTTAATATAAGATCACAGAGGATAATGGGAGTAATTAATCCGCTGAGGGTTGTGATAGAAAATTATCCTGATAATAAGACTGAGGAGCTGGATGCTGTTAACAATCCTGAGGATGAGAGTATGGGCAAAAGGAAGGTACACTTCTCAAAGGTAATTTATATTTAAAAGGA
>CAZBUF010000287.1:0-2420 GCA_964495025.1 uncultured Bacteroidales bacterium
TATCCATAAAGACAGTTCTGCTGAGCCGCTTTGATTAAAATGATTCTCATCAAGCCAGTTTGATCGTTTTTCCAGGATATGATCCGGAGGAATAAATACCTTACCGTATTTTAAATAGGTTTCATATTCTTTGGGCTTGTCCGGGTAGGGTCCATAAGAAGGAAGATACAGAAAATACATTTTAATATTATTTGCTTCACAAAGCCTGTAAATTTTTCGTAAATATATTCTCGGATAACTCATATGAAAATCCCGTTCTGTTTTTGATAATTCAGGTTTTACGACTGAACGCCTTGCTTTGGCCTCATCAAGGAGTTCAGCCGTTGCAGTATCTTCTGATGTTGTAAACCCGAAATCGTAGGTCCTCACAGGCACCGCCGGCGCTGTTCGATACAGTTCATCCTGGATCAACTCTACTTTATAAGATAAATGCGTAAAGATGTCCGCCAGCAGATCCCTGTTAAATACAGGATTAGCCAGCATTATATCAAAAGAGCCGGAAATATACGGGAATATGGGATGACTATATTTGTCTTCATCTCCCCTGACCTCAAGAATTATATACACCGGCTTTTTTTCTTCGAGGATCTCTTTCAGCAACGTGAAGCCAAGGTTTCTCCCAAGCCTGCAATATCCGAAGTTTACCACATTAAGCTTATGCCCGTGAAGCTGCTCCTCAATTAACCTGTCATCAACCCCGCATATTGTATGTGATGAACCTAAAAAAGCAATATCTATCTTCTTTGTATTGTTAAATATCCTGTCGTGGATCCATATCCCGTGATCAAAACAGTCATCTTTTAACTCCTGGTATTTCAAACGTTTGTTGACAGGCAGCAGGATAACCGGTAATAATACCGGCAGGAAAAAGAGGATGATATTTCTGTAAAGCTTTGTCACTTAAAACTGAAAATATATAAAATCAGGTTTAACATCAAAATTCCCGAGCAACAGGATACTGATTATAATTATAAAGTACATTGCAAGCCTGAATGATTTTGAATTATCTCTTATCCATTCACTGAAATCATTTGACCGCATTTTGTATTCGACAAATAAGAAAGAGCTTAATATCAGCAATAACAAAAAGAACCGGATCATCGAAAAACTGTTTATTACAGGATAGATATTTGCAAGTGCGTAGGAACGTAAATCAAATAATGATGCCGATAATCCTTTTAAGTGGTGCATGTTTTCAGCTCTGAAGGGCAGCCAGAGCAAAACGACACAAATAAAAACGAATATGGCTTTTATGGATTTGTTGATATTGACCTTTACCTGGTTCTCAAGGATCAAAAACAGTCCGTGCAAAGCGCCCCAGATCAGAAAAGTGAAATTTGCCCCGTGCCACAGTCCTGATAAGAGAAAAGTAATGAAGATATTGATGTATACCCTGCCGGTACTGCCTTTATTACCTCCTAACGGTATGTAAAGATAATCCCTGAACCATGTTGAGAGAGATATGTGCCAGCGGTGCCAGAATTCTCTGAAGGAGTACGAGAAATATGGGGTGTTGAAATTTTTCATCAGATCAAATCCCAGCATCTTCGCCAATCCTATTGCTATATCGGAGTAACCTGAGAAATCCGCATATATCTGAAAGGCAAAAAATAATGATCCGGCAACAGTGGTTATGCCTGAAACAGGGGTGTTCACGCTGAACATATTATCTGCCAGCACTCCAAAGTTATCGGCAATAACAATTTTCTTGAATAAGCCCCATAGGATGATCCTTAATCCGTTAACACTATCATTATAATTAAATGTTTTTTTCTCCCGGAACTGCATTAACAAACGGCTTGCCCTTTCAATAGGGCCGGCAACAAGCTGCGGGAAAAATGAGACGAACGCGAAAAAAGATGTAATATCTGTTGTCGGTTTTATTTTCCTTCTGTAAATATCAATGCTGTAGCTAAGGGTCTGAAAAGTGTAAAATGAGATTCCCACAGGCAGGATAATACCAAGAGTTTTAGTATTTAGCTTCAGCGAAAATACAGCCATCAGCTCTTCAAGAGATTCTATGAAGAAATCGAAATATTTGAAGAAACCTAAAATACCCAGATTTACAGCTATACTTATAAAAAGAAGGATTTTTCTGTTTGCCTCTTTTTTCGGATTATAAAGCATGAGGCCAATGATATAGTCAGTTAATGAGCTGAAAATAATAAGGCTTAAAAATCGCCAGTCCCACCAGCCATAAAAGAAATAACTGGCAATAATTGTAAATATGTTGCGGCATAAATAAGATAGCTTATTGTTTATCAGCCAGTATAGCTGAAAGAAAACCAAAAAGAACAACAAAAATGTTAATGAGTTGAAAATCATCTGGTATAATGGTTTTTATTTAATGATCCGCTCATCTGAAATTTGTGGTGAAAAATCAAGCTGGTAACCGCAAATGCCAGGCGATAATCCAAATT
>CAZBUF010000288.1:0-10947 GCA_964495025.1 uncultured Bacteroidales bacterium
CAAAATGGCTCCTCAAGTCATTAAACTGGTACCTTTCGGTTGTACTTACATACCGGTGACCTGCCTGCATGGTCATATTCAAACCATTTTTTAATTCTCAGATCATCACCTATACCCTTATGTAATTGTAATGAGATTTCAATCTCAAAAGTTAGGACACTTTCTTTTAAAATAACAAAAAAATGTTCAACTTTGAATTTTAAAAGTTAAAGTGTATATAGCATATATATATCAAATAAGAAGATTTTACCTGTAAAATGATCCAAAAAACAATAATAGGAACTAATGCGGTTTTCTCCTTTGAGAACATGGAGCGCATAAACGTTAAAAATGCAAACAGGGTAAAGATAAGGATACTCAGAAGTATCGCCAATCCCAGGATCAACAATATCATTATTGACCTGGAGGGACTTGAATTTATTGATACTTACGGTGCCAATGTGTTTGTTACACTTAGAAAGTTTGCAAGGCGTAAACAAAAGAAATTTCTTCTGACAAATGTATCAGCGGATTTTCATGAGATTATAGAACTATTAAAGATCAAGGACGACTTTGTAATAATTTAAAGGTACAATTCCTTCTTATTATCAGGTGCCTTTCATTTTTTAATTATAACTTAGTAATAAATCTCAACTTAATTTTCAAATGATCACCAATATCATTTATTGGTCTATTTATTAAAACAAAAAGCTTAAATCCTATGGATACAAAACCGCATAAAAAACAAAACCTGGTTATAATTATATTATGTTTAATAGCTTCTGTTCTTATCATTACGATCCTCGTACAGCATTTCAGCAGTAAAAAAAATAAGTTACTGGTTCTGCAGAATGAGGAAATCAGGAAGGAAATCAGAGATGCCAGGGTTGAAATTAACAAATATAAAGGCATTTCAGAAAAACTGGATATAGTTGTGAAAAATGCCAATAATAAAATCAATGAACAGGAAGAAAAGATAATAAAATTAATTTCTAAAAGTGCTGACCTGAAAAAAGAGAATAACGAGTTTAAAAATGAAATAAGGGACATAAAGAAGGATTACCTTGAAGTAATTGATTCTTTGCTTGTGGAAAAGGGAACAAATTCCATACTAAACAGTAAGATTGAAGAACTGGAAAACGAAATTGAGACGCTTTCCGGAAAGGTCGGCCTCGCTAAATTGTTTATTATTGAAAATATAGTTGCTGTTCCAATAAAGGAAAGTATTTATGGAAACAGGCGCCAGACTGCAATGGCTAAGAAAACCAGTATTTTACGGGTATGTTTTGATATTCTTGAGAATAAGGTCATTGCTCCCGGATTTCATGATATTTATCTGAGAGTGATTTCTCCTGATGCAATTATCTTAAAAGAAAATGATGAATCCACCAATACATTTCTTCATCCTGTATACAAGAAAAATGTCGAATATTCTATGAGGGAAATAATTAATTATAAAAATGAAAAGATAAATATGTGTATTAAACTTCCCTCTGCAAGAACATTAAAACCAGGTCTTTATATGGTTGAATTGTTTACCGAGAATCAAAAGCTGGGGACTACAACATTTACTCTTAAATAACTTATTTAAAGGCCTCTGCCCTATGCCTCCCATCATATTTGAAATTTTATCCGTATTTATGGTTTTATTTGCCATAATTGACATTTTCGGTTCCGTGCCTATCATTATTAAATTTAAAAATGAGGGATTTGAAGTTCCTCCGCTGAAAATTACAATTGTATCATTTTTAATACTGCTGATTTTCCTTTTCGGAGGAAAATTAATCCTGGGATTGTTTGGTGTTGATATTTCATCGTTTGCCATAGCGGGCTCATTTGTAATATTTATTATCTCCCTTGAGATGGTCCTTGGCATAAAGCTGTTTAAAACAGAATCTTCCACAAGCACATCGATAGTGCCAATAGCTTTCCCGCTAATAGCAGGTACAGGATCAATTACTACTCTTATATCCTTACGTGCGGATTATTCTCTTACCAGCATAATCATTGCACTGGCACTGAATATGATCGTTGTCTATATTGTACTGAGGCTTACCAGTAAAATCGAAAGACTTATTGGTGAAACAGGCTTACTGATACTCAGGAAAGTTTTTGGCATAATCCTTCTGGCAATTGCAGTGAAGTTATTTGTATCAAACACAGGGATAGTAATTCAGAAATAATCTTTTAATCTTATCTCCATTTCTTTATCATAAATAATGAAATAAATCCATATATCTCCAGTCTTCCAAGCAGCATATTTGCTGTTAATACCCATTTCCCCATATCCGGTATATTACTATAATTTCCCAGTGAGCTTACTTCTCCGAAACCCGGCCCCACATTACCCATAGTAGCAGCAGAAGCTGACATGGCAGATATGCCGTCTACTCCAAAAGCATTTAAGATAATAGCAGATAAAAATACAATAACTATATACAGAATTATAAAAACCAGGGCATTATTGATCATTTCATCATCAATTGGAGAGTCATCCAGTTTTGTTACAAAAACTCCCCTTGGATGATGAAGCTTAAGCGCCTGCGTTTTAACTGATTTAAGAAAAAGTATTATACGGTCCACTTTTATGCCTCCTGATGTAGAACCTGCGCAGGCACATTGAAATGTAAAAAATATCAATATCATATGTGCGAAACTGCTCCAGTTTGCCGTATCAATTGTAGCATATCCGGTAGAAGTGCCCAGTGATATCACCTGGAATGAAGAATACCTCAGCGCTCCGGATAAAGTATTGGCCTTACTGATATACAGGTCGGCTGTAATAAGCAATATCCCGGCCAACATCGACAGAATATAAAATTTAACTACGGTTGAGCGGAATAAATTAAATGATTCTCCAATTATGGTTGCAAATAACAATCCGAAATGAATTCCTGACAATATCATAAATATCATGATAACTATCTCTATTGCCGGGCTGTTAAAATAAGCGATGCTCAGATTCTTTGTTGAGAATCCCCCTGTTGCAACAGTACCAAAAGAATGTAACAGAGCATCAAACATGTTCATTCCAAATACCATGAGAATAATTGTTTCTGCCAGAGTTAACCCCGCATAAACAAATAAAAGAATCCTAAGCACTTTGCTGGTCTGGTATCTGAAATTGGTTCCGGCAAGCGGCGACAGCTCTGATTTTAAAAGGACAAATCTTGCCCTGCCAAGGTTTGGTAAAACAACCATGGCAAATATTATTATGCCGGCACCACCAATCCAGTGTGTGGCGGATCGCCAGAAAAGCAAACCTTTGGGTAAAGCTTCGACATCTGTAAGAATGCTGGAACCCGTTGTAGTATATCCTGAAACACTTTCAAACCAGGCATTAGTAAAATTAAATTCACCACCCCATAAAATATATGGTAATATTCCAATCAGGCAAATAATAAGCCAGCTCAGGATAACAATGATAAATCCTTCCTCCTTACTTATAAAATCGCTCCTGGGTACAAAAATAAAGGGAAATATCCCAAAGAGAAATGTAACAATGAAACTGTAAAGCAAAGGGTATGCTGCCGAATCGGAATACAATAGTGATATGAAATAGGAAATTAACAGAAAGGCAGAATTAAAAAGCAGGATAAAGCCAATATATCGAAATATTATATGAGGTCTCATTTACATGATAATTTTAAAATTGTATTTAACGAAGCACATCTTTAATAGCATTTGTCAGTCTTCCTATCTCATCCTTTGTCTCGGATATTATGTCAAAAACTTCACCGGTTTTATTATACTCTTCCAGCCCTGCAGTTATTTTCACTATTGGCTTTGCCAGATAATAATTTATGAAATAATTGAACATCACTGAAAACACTATTGCAGCAATTATAGCAACTATTCCGGGCATTATCGCCCGTTGCGAGCGGTTTTTCAAATCAGAGCCAGTCTTGTACATTGTTTCCTCGTTTAACTCCATCAATTGTTTGACTGATTCTTTGGCCTTAAGGAATAACTGGTGTGAATCATTATAATACCACATAAAGTCACCCTCAATCTTAGTACCAACTATAGGCTTTTCCCATACTTTTTTAAACTGCCGGTAATCGCTGTTAACTTTTTTCACATATTCACCCTCTCCCGTTATTGTCAGGTTATTTTCAGCTGATGAAAAACCTTTTACGAACAGGCTGTCCCCTTCTCTTAGTATCTTCCTGCCCTGATCCCAGTGGCCCAGCAAAAGCAGTAAGATACCACTGTCTTCCCTCTCCAGAGCTTCAATCATTGTCCTTGAAGCTTCGATACTCTTATAATTATCATCCAGAAGTCTCTGTACATAATTGCTTATATTCATAACCTCATGAATAGATATGAAGGCGGCTAATAGCAGCATGGCCGCGAGGATCATGAATCCTGAAAATATCTTTAGTCTTATTCCCATAGCTTTTATCTTAAAACATTTAAAATTAATTCTTATTCCTAATTGGCCCCTGAATTTTTACTTTATTCCGAAAAACGGTCAGATGCATTACACTATTGCCATATATGGCAGGTTCATAAGCGGCCCGTTTTAATTTCTCCATATTAAAAAAACCATGTATATTACAAAAAATATCAATAATAATAAAGCTTCCCAGCGGTCAAGTTTTTTCCTTGCTCCTGTAAACATTGTAATAAACAGGAAACCCGATGCAAAAATATATACAAGGATATCCAAATTGAACGATTTATTAAAATTTACCGGGGAAATAATTCCACTCACTCCCAGTATAAGAAAAATGTTGAAGATATTTGACCCTATTATATTTCCTATGGCAAGGTCACTTTTCTTTTTAAATGCCGCAACTGCGGATGTTGCAAGTTCAGGTAATGAAGTACCAACTGATACAATGGTCAGACCTATCAACCTCTCGCTCACCAGTAATTTTTTCGCAATAATTACTGCATTGCTCACAACCAGCCTGCCTCCGATAATAATACCTGCAAGTCCGGCCAAAATATAAAGTACTGTACGTAAAGTGCCGTATGTTCCTGACTCCGGAATTTCCCTGTCCTCCTCAGTCCTGAGGTTGAGTGAAATATAAACCATATAAAGAATAAAGAAAAGTAACAGTATGATAGCATGGTATTTATTAAACATGCCGGGTTCATTTCTCCTGACAAAAAAACCGTTCGCAAGCAAAAGGAGAATTACTCCGGCTAAAATTAAAAATGGTATTTCTTTCCATACTGTTTTTGTCTGAACAGTTATCGGATAAATGAGTCCTGATATACCTAAAATCATAAGCAGGTTAAAATTATTGCTCCCGATAATATTTCCAAAAACCACATCATCATAATTGTTCGCGGAAGCTACGATATTAACAACAAGTTCAGGTGCCGACGTGCCAAAAGCTACTATTGTAAGGCCTATCACAAGTTCTGAAACATTTAGTCTTTTTGCTAATGAAGAAGCTCCGTTAACCAGCAGGTCAGCGCCCTTAATTAGAAGCAAAAATCCGAGTATCAATAATAACGCTGCCATAAAAATATTTTAATAAATCACTGTAAAACTATTATCCCCCTGTTGATTCTAACATGAGCTTTGATCCTAAATTCATTGTATTCCGGCAAATCCTGAGTCAGAGGTGTTATATTTCCGTTTTTATTATATTTTGAAATAAAATTAATAAAATGAAAAATGAAATAAGTAAGCTTAGAATTATTTTATTAACTTAAGTTGCGTGAAAAAGCCGGAAATCATCCATATATTTATACTTTATTAAAGTTTTACTGAAATAATATTTAATGGATGTTTTAAATAGCCTGTTAATATATCTTAACATTACCATAAAGGGCGTCATTGATCCTGACAGCGTACTCGGGCGCATAATAATAATACTTATAATATCTGTCGGTGCACACATCATTGTAATTGTTATAAGAAAAATAAGCAGGTTCTTTGTAAAATCTGTCTCGGGCAAATCTATAGCCAGGCTGACTTCTGTTACCGGCTTACTGACAAGCATCCTGATTTTTATTATTTATTTCCTGGCATTGGGATATATATTAAAATCGGTTGGCATCTCCCTGACCGCTTATGTAGCCAGCGCTTCAATAATAGGATTAGCTGTTGGTTTCGGGTCACAGGGGATAGTGCAGGATGTGGTCACAGGTTTTACATTAATTATTTCCAACCTCATAGATGTTGGCAGGATGGTTGAAATAAACGGGCAGGCGGGAATTGTAAAATCAATAAGTATGCGCTTTGTTGTTATCCGTAATGCTATGGGAGCCGAAGTTCACATTCCAAACAGGAATATCAGTGTTGTTATAAATTATACCAAAGGGTACGTAGACTGTAACATTGATGTTATACTCCCGGAAAAAGCCGGAGAAATGACGGAACTTAACGATTTGATTAATAAACATGTTAAATCAGTGTATGAGAGATATCCAAACATATTAATAGAGTCAAAACCAAAGGAAAAAATACTAAAGACAAGTGCCGGTAAACAGCTTAAGAGGATTATGTTTAAGATATGGCCCGGCAGAGGAACACCTATCGAAAATACTTTCAGGCAGGAACTCTTCCAGTCTATTAAAGCTATTGACAGCAGTTATGCCGACTGGATGATTTCTGTGAATTATGAGATTGAGAAAGAAAAGATTAAGTGAACCAGTGAGGTTTGCAGACAAAATATTTTTCTAAATAATTAAAAAGCTTTATTCTTGTTTAACATTCACAGTCTGTTAAATCATAAATATATTATCCGATGATTAACAAAATTTAAAGAATGTCATTTTTTTATAATTAATAATCACTTAAATATAACATCATGAAAAAACAAATATCCTGTCTTTTATTCAGTTTAACTTTGTTATCCTTTGGCATAAAAGCTCAGAAGCAGGTACCTGTATATGTTGAAACGTCTTCATTGGTTTATATGGATGAACTTGACTCTTATTTCTACCAGTCAGCTGTATACTTTATAAATTTTAATGATAAGGCAGCGTCTGACGAAATAAAAAAAGCAGTGGTTTTTATTGGAGCAGAAGCAGATAAGATCAAAGAACCTGCCAATAAAAGGTTAGTTGATATCAGGAATGAATTATCCGGTCTTTCCAAAGACTTAATTCTTGGAAAAGTTGATAACATCCAGAGGTTGAAGAGAACATTTGCCAGAACACATTATACACTGGCAAAATATTATATCACAAAAGCCAAATCTTATACGGCAAAAGGAGAATCTATCAAGGCCATACCGCCTCTTGAAGCTTCATCCAACTACCTTGTTCATGGAGTAAAATGGGTAGGGCATGAAGTAAGTAAAGAAACAAGGAGTGTAAGAAAGTCAATTAATAAGCTCGACGAGGCAATTAAAACCCGTGATGAGATAAATAAAAACGAGCTTGAGAAAGTTACTAAATTTATAGATAAGGAAATTATAAAATTCGGGAACAAGCTGGGCGAACAGAAAAAAGCCTACGATGCTTACATAATTGATGTTATTGAAGAAACGCCATAATGTTATTTAGATTCAGTTTTGTTGCATACTATCGTATGAGGAAAATCAGGATTTTTTACCCGTATTAAAAACTCCAAGTGGATCGATTAGGTGCTTTATAAATGACATATCAATTCCTTCTTCAATTTCAACATGAGGAATAATACTTATCACAGGTAGTTCAGCATTATTTATAATCTCCTGGGCAGTAGTACCTATTATATATTCATGAAAATCAAGTTCCTGCTGTGTCATTATCATAATCATATCAGCACCAATCTCTTTTGAGTGGTTGTTAATGATTTTATTAATATTTTCTTTTGATTCAATAATATTCGTTTCACACTTAATACTGAATTTGTTAAATATCTGTTTAAGTTCATACAGTCTCCGGTTCACCTTTAGTTCAATACTTATAAGATCAGTGCTTAATACAGCTAAAATGCTGATCCTTGCTTTAAACAGCCTGGCTATCTCAATGGCTTTTCCTACTTTTCCCTTTATTGATTTTATTAAGTCAAGCGGCAACAGTATATGATCAGTCATAAGATCAGTGTCATTTCTGACAGTTATTACAGGTATTCTCGACTCCCTGATAATATGAAGTGTATTTGTACCTGTAATATTTTTTTTCCAGTCAGACGAGTCTGTCCTGCCCATTATTATAAATTTTGCATTTATTTCAATAGCTGTATCAACAATTTTTGTATACACTTTACCTTCCTTAACAACAGTCTCTGCAGAGATCCCTGCCAGGAATTTTTCATCCCCTGCCAATGCTTTAAGTTTATCAACAGCATTATCATGAATCATTTTACACTGCTCCTCTGATAATATCATATTTGTAAAGAAGCCCTGTTCTTCTATCACATACAGCATTACAATTTTCGCATCAACAGACCTGGCTATTTTAACTGCAAACTTCAATGCTGCCAACGATTCTTCCCTGAAATCGACCGGTACTAAAATTTTATTTGCTTGTTTCATTTTTGTTGTGTGATTAATTTTCAAAATAAAGGTAAAAAACATAAAGGGAGTCAATATTCATTGCAGTAATTTATATTAATTCTAAATATTACGGCAATTATATTAACAAAGTAAATTTATAACAATAAATAAATTAATTATCGTTGCTGCCGGTAAATCAATAATCCAGGTATCAATAAATAACATATGATCCGCCGTTTATTATCATTATTGCCAATCTTTTCATTACAAATCATTTTGCATACAAGTTCCTTATGCCTGATTTAATGATACAACGGATTATTTAATAATATAAATATTCTTAAATCAAAATAATTTTATAATTTGCCAAAAAAACAAACAGTTAATATTCATCTGCTATGAGAATAAGAGTATTTATAACGGTACTTCTGGCAATACTCCTTGTGATTTTCTCAATACAAAATTCAGAAATTGTTGTTGTCAAATTGGTTTTCTGGAATTTTAATATCCCACGGGCACTTTTAATTCTTATCAGTTTCTGTATGGGAGTATTGCTTGGTGTATTGATCCCTGTGAAGAATATTAAAAAGGATAAGGAACAGGATTCTCTCTAAGCCGGTTATTTCAAATGAAAAATTGTTCATAAATTTATGTGCATATTCAGCCGGTTTAATTCTGTTGTTTATTAGAAGAGATTATTCATAAAATAGAAATTTAATGAGGGAGATTTTACAAATAAGTTATATCAGGTACGCACTGATAGTCATCGGTGCATTTCTTGCAGCTTTCATAATGTCAAGGATACTCAGGACATTACTGTCTAAATTCCTGAAATTATCATCCAAAAAACTAAAGGTTGATCCTACACAGTTCAGTTTCTTAAAAAATGGAATAAGCTTTATCCTATACACGGCGGCATTAATATTTGTTTTCTATTCAATACCCAGTTTAAGGGCTTTGGGTGTTACACTGTTTGCCGGCGCAGGTATTGCCACTGCAATTATCCTGTTTGCTTCACAGCAGGCGTTTTCCAATATCATCAACGGGATATTCATAATAATATTCAAGCCATTCAGGGTAGGTGATATAATTAAAGTAGGCACCTTAAGAATAGGCAAAATTGAAGACATTACTCTTCGCCATACTATAATCAGGGATTTCGAAAACAGGAGAATTATTATACCCAACTCGGTTATAGGCACTGAGACCCTTATAAACTCAAGTATTAAAGACGAACATATCTGCAACTTTGTGGATTTCGGAATAAGCTACGATTCTGATGTAAATAAAGCAACAGAAATAATAAGGGAAGAAGCTGTCAGACATCCGAATTTCATCGATAACAGGACAAGAGAAGAAAAAAAGAACAATATCCATCCTGTTATTGTCCGTGTTATCGGATTCGGCGATTCTTCGGTTAAACTGAGGGCTTTAATATGGTCCAAAGATCACACGACCGGATTTATACTGAAATGTGACCTGTTTAAATCAGTTAAAGAAAGGTTTGATAAGGAAGGGGTGGAAATCCCGTTCCCCTACAGGACAATTGTATATAAGAAAGACATTGAAAATTAATATAACAGGTTATGGCACGTTTTCTTAAAAACCGTCAGAAATCACACGGGCAGGCCCCCGGCTCACCGATATTCATCGGGAAGCAAAAAATGGAAAATATCCGTATAAGGGTGATCCAATACAATAAGGAAAGTATTACCGAAAAAGAGCCGGAAAAAATTGATGCTGTTAAAGATCAAGTCAGGAAGGGAAATGTAACGTGGATTAATATCGACGGACTGCACAACACGGAGCTTTTGGAGCAGCTGGGATCAATGTTTGATTTATCTTCCCTGGCTCTTGAGGATATATTAAATACTGATCAAAGGCCAAGATTTATTGAGGATGAAAACAACATAGTAATAATTCTGAAAGCTTTTTATTATGAAAAAGATGCCCATGCTCTCAGTTCCGAGCAAATTTCATTCGTAATCGGAGGTAATTACCTGATAACCATACAGGAAAGGGTTGGTGATTATTTTGAACCCGTAAGAGACAGGCTCAGAAAAAGCTGGGGAAAGATACGCTCCGAGGGAGCCGATTACTTATGTTACTCACTTTTAGACACTATTGCTGACAGCTATATTATGAATATTGAAGCTTTGGGAGATGTTATCGAGGACCAGGAAGAATCAATTTTAAAAGGATCCAACAAAAGAATTATTGAAGATATTTACAGGCATAAAACCGAGATAAGCTTTGTCAGGAAATCTATCCGCCCGGTAAAGGAAATTATGACACGTATAATCAAATCAGATTCAAAATTCATTCATCATAGAACCATCGCTTACCTGAATGACCTGGATGATCTGATAGACCAGGCATTGGAAGCCATAGAAATATATTATTCAATGGTCTCGGATCAACTGATGGTATATCATACAAATCTGAGTAACCGTGTTAATGATGTAATGAAAGTGCTAACGGTTTTTGCTTCGATATTCATACCATTGACATTTATTGCAGGTGTATATGGTACTAATTTTGATTACCTGCCGGAACTGCATTTTAAATACAGCTATTT
>CAZBUF010000289.1:0-18724 GCA_964495025.1 uncultured Bacteroidales bacterium
CTGAAACATACTTTCAAGCATATTTTTATATATAGCATAGGAAATGTAAGTCTAAAACTGATTGGAATCGTCTTGCTTCCGCTTTATACTACGCATCTTGAATCATCAGAATATGGTGCATATGCAATACTTGAAGTTACCTCAATGATTCTGGTGTCAGTTCTAAGTTTCAGACTTTCAACGGCAATGATGCGGTGGTGGGCAGGGACCAAAGACTATTATAATAGGAAATCTATTGTTTTTACTTCTTTCATTTCTGCATTTACTATTGTTTTATTTTTTAATCTTCTTGTATTTCCTTTTCAAAATAACTTTTCTAATCTTTTTTTTGGTACTGAAAATTATAATGAATACTTCTTAATATTGTTTCTGTCTGTTTCATTTGAAGTACTTAATTTATTCCCAATGCAATTAATAAGAATCAGAGAGAAGTCGATCCTTTTTATTACTATCACAATTTCAAAAACATTAACCGTTTTATTTTTAAATATATTATTAATTGCTTACTACAAATTAGGTATAAAAGGTATATTAATTGGTCAGATGACAGGTAATATTTTAGTTTTTGTGATCACATTCCCTTTTTTAAGAAAGAACATGGTTGTCAATTATAATTTTGTGGAATTAAAGGGCATGTTTAAATATGGATTCCCTCTTGTATTCACAACAATAGCCATGATGTTAATGAATTTGGGTGACAGGTATATCCTAAAGTATTTACTTGGTTATTCTGAAGTTGGAATATATTCTATTGGTTATAAAATAGCTGGGGTTGTTAATTTATTTATTTTGCAATCATTCAAAATGGGATTTTTACCTTTTGCGTATAAACAATATAGTGATGATAACCAGGCAAAGAGATTTTTTGCAAAGGTCTTAACTTATTTTGTTTTTACACTTGTTATTACTGGATTGAGTTTATCTCTATTTTCAAAAGAGATAGTTGAGTTTTTTTCAAAGAGAGAGGAATATTGGCCCGCTTACCAGATAATACCGTTTTTATCTTTGGCCTTTGTTTTACAAGGAATTCAATATGTATTTTCACTTGGATTACACTACATAAAAAAAACAAAATATAGTGCTTTTATTGTCTTAAGCATAGCAATTTTAAATATTGGACTGGATTTCCTTCTTATTCCAAGATATAAAATAATTGGGGCTGCTATAGCAACCGTTATAAGTTGGATATTTATGGTTATACTTTTTCATTATTTTTCACAAAGAGAATATCATGTAAGATATGAGATTTTAAAAATTATTAAATTAATAAGTCTTGGTGTTATTCTATTTATAATCTCCACTTTTATTAACGATATCAATATATTTTTTAGGATTTCAAGTAAAGTATTAATTATTGTTTCTTTTCCATGGATATTATATTTGACTGGTTTTTATGAGAAGATTGAGATTGAACGAATAACTCAAGCATGGTTAAAGTGGAATAATCCTCTAAAATGGAAACAGAACATATTAAAGATGAAGATGCTCTCAAAAAAACAGTAGATACATTATTGCAGATTAGCATCCAATAATTTCACGATTTTTTCAGAAGTATCGCCATATACAATAACTATATCGGGTTTCTCTGCTAATAAGTTGTTATTTGTATATAACAAATATGAGCAAATTATTTTAATTTAATAAAATATGAATTATACTTAAGAGAAATCCGACGCAAGTTGCTTAGTTAAATTATATCTTGAGTATAAACCCCGGGAATTATTTTTATAATATTCACTATGTTTGGATTTATCCGTGAACTGCAATATAAAATCTGTTATGCCATTAACGTCGCCGTAATCGTAAGTATTCCCTGCGTCACAGTTATTTATGATCTCCGCTGCATCACAATCAACCGGCCCCAGGCATAAAAGAGGTTTTTTAACACCCAGGTATTCAAATAATTTGCCTGTAAGGATACCTTTATTGTTTTCTATTTGCGGTATTAACAGCAACAATAATGTACTTTTGCCAAGGTATTCGATCGCCCTGGCATGATCGACATAACCGGAGTATTCAATTATACTGTCTATTCCGCTTTCATGAATTTTTTTCTTTATGTCCTTATTAAGATCGCCAACAAGCTTTATATTAATTTTAATTTCTTTTGACAATATATTTTTTAGTGCTGCTATGAAGCCGTCGATATTGTGAATATGTGTTATTGTGCCGGTATGGGTTATAATAATTTCATTTTCAGGTACGATGTTTTTTACATTTTTAAAGTCGTCTTCATCATATCCATTTGGTATGATCTCAAATTTTTCTTCAATACCGGCCTTTACTTTTTCCAGCAACAGGGTTTTCATTGATTTGCTGACGACAATTAATTTATCGGCATGTTTCAGCACTTTTTTCTCATAGCTTTTATCAATAGCGGAAGCAATAAATGTATGATAAAACATTTTATAGTAGAAAATATCGGTCCATGGGTCTCTCAGGTCAGCTATCCATTTCACCTGTGTTTTTCTTTTCAGTTTCAGTCCTGTTAATTGCGTTGAATGCGGAGGGCTTGTAGTAATTACCGTATCAATATTATACTTTGCAATAATTTCCCGGGCTTTTCGGTATGCAAAACGGTTCCAGCCACGCCGGGAGTCAGGTATGAAAAAGTTGCCCCTTATGAAATGAAATATTTTTTTTAAAAACCTGACATCATATTCCACCTCGTTTCCGCCGTAAGGTATTTTTTGGGTGCCCACGGTTTTTTTAAAAATTCCAAACGGCTCAAATGTATTTGTATAATGAACCTCGGCATGGATACTGATATCATCCTGCAGGCTTGAGTCAATTACCGGATATGCAGCTTTACTCGGATCAACAGTGATTACAACGGGTTCAATATTAAATTCCGGCAGGTACTTAACAAATTTTAACCACCTTTGAACACCAGGTCCTCCGCTGGGTGGCCAATAATATGTTATTATCAGTATTTTTTTCATGTTAGCTTCTCAAGCAGCTTTTTCATACTGACTTTTTCCCTTATTATCTCATGTAACCTGGTTATGTTTACTCTTTCCTGTTTCATGGAATCCCTGTACCTTACTGTAACGGTATCATCATTCAGAGTCTGATGATCAATTGTTATACAGAATGGTGTCCCAATTGCATCCTGCCTCCTGTAACGCCTTCCTATAGAATCTTTTTCTTCATACTGACAATTGAATTCCATCTTCAGGCTGTCAATAATTTTCCTTGCTTTTTCAGGTAGGCCGTCTTTTTTTGTTAAGGGTAATACGGCTAATTTAACAGGTGCCAGGGCAGGGTGGATTTTCAATACAATCCTGTCTTCTTTTGCACTGCCTTCCCAATCAACTTTTTCTTCAGTATATGCGTTTGACACAACAGAGAGGAACATCCTGTCAAGGCCAATGGATGTCTCAACAACATAGGGGATAAAGCTTTTATTTCTTTCATTGTCGAAATACCGGATGTTTTTGCCTGAGAATTTTTCGTGATTACCCAGATCAAAATCAGTCCTTGAGTGTATTCCTTCAATCTCCTTAAAGCCAACAGGAAATTTATACTCAATGTCAGTAGCAGCGTTGGCATAATGTGCAAGTTTATCATGATCATGAAAGCGATACTTTTCATCACCCATGCCAATTGATTTATGCCATTGCATACGTTTGTTTTTCCAGAATTCATACCATTCCATTTCAGTCCCGGGGGCAATAAAGAATTGCATTTCCATCTGTTCAAATTCACGCATACGCAAAACAAACTGCCTGGCCACTATCTCATTTCTGAACGCTTTTCCTATCTGGGCTATTCCGAAGGGAATCTTTAACCTGGAGGTTTTTAATACGTTCAGGAAGTTGACAAATATTCCCTGTGCGGTTTCCGGCCTTAAATATATTTTGCTGGTATCTTCATTTACAGATCCAAGCTGTGTGCTGAACATAAGATTGAACTGCCGCACGTCAGTCCAGTTTCTTGAACCTGATTCGGGACATGCTATTTCCGCATCGGTGATAATTTGTTTTAACTCGCTGAGGTCGTCGTTTTCAAGGGCTTTAATATATCTTGATCTTATATCATCTATCTTTGCCTGATTGGAAATAACACGTTCGTTTGTTTCCCTGAATTTTTTTTCATCAAAAGAATTACCGAATCTTTGACTGGCTTTTTCTGTTTCTTTTTGAATTTTATCCTCAAGTTTTGATAGGTGTTCTTCAATAAGGGTGTCAGCACGGTATCTTTTTTTTGAGTCTTTATTATCGATAAGGGGGTCGTTGAAAGATCCTACATGGCCGGAAGCCTCCCATATCTTTGGATGCATAAAGATAGCAGAATCAATGCCCACAATATTTTCATTCAGCAGGACCATAGCATCCCACCAGTATTTTTTAATATTGTTCTTCAATTCTACACCGTTTTGCCCGTAATCATATACTGCTCCAAGTCCGTCATAAATTTCACTTGATGGAAATATGAATCCGTATTCTTTCGAATGTGCAATTATTTTTTTGAAAATATCTGCGTCAGTCATACATAAAATGTTTAAACCTTGAACTTTATACTTTGATTGCCGCAAATGTAATTGAAAATGTTTTGTTTTCATAGAATAAAAAAAATTTTTGATTTAAAAAAAGAACAGGGGCATTTCCTATCTTTGTAAATCAATTGCTCAGGTATGATAAAAGAATATGACTTTTTAGTGATTGGTTCGGGCCTGGCCGGGTTAAGTTTTGCACTTAAAGTGGCTGATCATGGTAAGGTGGGGGTATTAACAAAATCAGGCATCCTGGAGACCAATACCAGTTATGCACAGGGAGGGATAGCAGCTGTAACTTATGAACCTGACTCATATAGAAAACACATAGAAGATACATTGATCGCCGGTAATAATTTATGCAGCAGGGCTATTGTTGAGATGGTCGTTAAGGAAGCCCCCAGGCAGATACAGCAACTAATTGACTGGGGGGCAAGATTTGATAAAGAAGCCACAGGACGGTTTGATCTGGCGAAGGAAGGAGGCCATTCGGAACACAGGATACTGCATCATAAGGATAACACAGGATATGAAATACAGAGAGCTTTAAGTGAGCGTGTTATTAAACACCCGAATATTGATGTTTTTGAAAAAACTTTTGCTATCGATTTGATTACTCAGCACCATCTTGAGAAATTAGTTAAAAGATCACATGATGATATAGATTGTTATGGTGCTTATGCTATTAATCTGGATACTCATGAAATAAAAACATACTTGTCGAAGGTAACTCTCGTAGCAACAGGTGGTACGGGTAATTTGTATACGACAACGACCAATCCTGTGGTTGCTACGGGTGATGGTATAGCCATGGTTTACCGTGCCAAAGGGACAGTTGAAAATATGGAATTCGTTCAGTTTCATCCTACATCATTGTATAATCCGGGGGAACGGCCATCGTTCTTAATTTCTGAGGCTTTACGTGGTTTCGGGGCAATACTGAAAACGGTCGACAGGAAAGAATTCATGAATAAATATGACAGCAGGAGTTCATTGGCCCCCCGTGATATTGTTGCACAGGCAATTGATAATGAAATGAAGATACGTGGCGATGATTATGTGTACCTTGACTGTACTCATCTGAATGCGGAGAAGTTAAAAAGTAATTTCCCTAACATATATCAAAAATGTTATAGCATGGGATATGATATTACAAAAGATATGATTCCTGTTGTCCCCGCTGCTCATTATTTATGTGGGGGCATTAAGGTTGATGAGAATGGAAGGACCTGGATAAACTGGCTTTATGCTGCAGGGGAAACGGCTTCAACAGGCATGCATGGGGCAAACAGGCTTGCATCAAATTCTCTTATTGAAGCAATAGTATATGCTGACAGGGCAGCTAAAGATGCTGTGGAACAAATAAAAAATATTAAATTAAACAGGAATATACCGGATTGGGATGATAAAGGGACAAAACATCCTGAAGAAATGGTGTTAATTACGCAGAATTATAAAGAGATGCAGCAGATATTCAGTGTATATGTCGGTATCGTACGTTCAAACATCAGATTAAAAAGGGCACTGGACAGACTGGAAATAATTTATAAAGAAACTGAGATGCTTTACAGAAAGTCAAAACTTTCAAAACAGTTATGTGAACTGAGAAACTTAATAAATGTAGGCTATTTGATTATTAAAATGGCCATGAGGCGCGAAGAAAGCATCGGGTTGCATTATAATATAGATTATCCCCCCAAAAAGAAAAATTGATATTAACAGTCTTTGTACCTTTCTGCTATAATATCAAGAAGTCTGTTTATTTCCGTAATATCTGCAGATGTTAATAGTTTGAGCCTTATTTCTCTGAAATCGGGCAATCCCTTAAAATAATATGAAAGGTGTTTGCGCATTTCAAAAATTCCCCGAGGTTCACCTTTTTCTTCCAATGATTTTTTAAAATGCGATTTGGCAAGTTTCACTTTTTCAGGAGTGGTTAAAGGAAGGCTGTGTTTTCCGGAGTCAAGATAATCCCTTATTTCTTTAAATATCCATGGTCTGCCGATAGATGCCCGTCCGATCATAATTCCATCAACGCCGTATTTGTTAAAAGCTTCTTCTGCTCCTTCCGGAGACTTGATATCGCCATTTCCGAATACAGGAATTTTCATTCGTGGATTATTTTTTACCTTCCCGATAAAACTCCAGTCAGCATTGCCTTTATATAGCTGTGCCCTGGTGCGTCCGTGTATGGTGATTGCTTTAATGCCTGCATCCTGAAGTCTTTCAGCAACCTCAACGATGTTAATGCTTTCCTTATCCCACCCCAGCCTGGTTTTAACAGTAACAGGGATATCAGTGGTTTTTACTACTTCCTCAGCAATTTTTATCATTAAGGGAATATTATTTAACATGCCTGATCCTGCACCACGCAATGCTATTTTTTTTACAGGGCACCCGAAATTAATATCTATCAGGTCAGGACAGGCTTGTTCTGCAATCTTTGTAGCCTCAACCATTGATTCAGCAATATGGCCATAAAGCTGTATACCCAGTGGCCTTTCATTTTCTGAGATACTTAACTTTTTAATACTTTTTTGTCCGTTTCTTATCAGTCCGTCGGATGAGATAAACTCCGAGAACATAAGATCTGCACCAAAATTCTTACATATATTTCTGAAAGAAGGATCGGTAATACTCTCCATCGGAGCAAGCAGCAGCGGCTTTTCTTTTAATTCAATATTGCTGATTTTTACCAAAACCGAAATAATTATATAAATTCGGGGTAAAATTAAATATAAAACGGAAGTATTATTAATGTTTTACCTGATAATCGACAATGAGAAGAAAATTTGATTTATTCTATAATATACCGGTGTGGAATAAAATCTTTTTTGCTTTTTATATTTCCATAGCATGCCTGTTAATTTTCTTTTTTATCGCTTTGTTTCTGGCGGTCATTTTTTATGATGTAAGCTTTGCAGAAGCAAAACGATTTATAATATCAGGCCTTGATTTTGATAATACAGGGGTAATAAGGCTTTTTCAGATTTTTCAGACCATAGGTGCTTTTATAATACCTGCATTTATCCTTGCTTATATTTTTCACCCCAATTACACGGAATATCTGAAGATGAACAAGAAACCCGCAGTAATAAGCATATGCTTGTCTGTACTGTCAGTTTTAATTTTTATCCCTGCCATAAATCTTCTTGCAGATTTTAATTCAGGAATAGATTTGCCTGATTTTATGGGTAAGCTGGAGAATAAAATTGTTGATTTGGAGAGTGATGCAGGCAGCCTTATGGAAAGTTTTTTAAGCGTACAAACTATCAAAGGTTATATAGCAAATATCATTATGATTGCCATTCTACCTGCCGTTGGTGAAGAACTATTATTCAGGGGAATATTTCAACGCTTATTTATAGAGTGGACGAAAAATACTCATATAGGGATCTTTATCTCAGCATTCCTGTTCAGTTTTATTCATATGCAATTCTTTGGCTTTTTACCACGGTTGTTGCTTGGCGTTTATTTCGGGTATCTTTTTGTCTGGAGCAGGACCATATGGCTGCCGGTTATTGCACACTTTGTAAATAATGCTTTTGCTGTCTCATATTATTATTTTTCAGGATATAATATGGAAAAATCAGGGATTGATCAACTGGCAGGAAGCAAGGGAGATTTTATTTTTCCGGTAATAAGTTTTCTTGTATTTATTATTCTGGTGATCTCAGTTTATTATATTGAGAAAAGAAAAAAGGGGCGCAGGCAAGCCGGGATCACTTAGCCTTTTCTTAATTCATTCTTTCGGAATACATAAACCAAACCATATTCTTTTGCTTTTATCCTTCTGTTCTCTTCAGAATCTTTCCTGAAATGTTCTTCTACCTCATTCCAGATATTTATAATTATTTCATCTGCCTTTTTTCTGAGGGTTTCCATTTTTTCCTGCGCCCGCATATGGTTTTTTTGCAGCATCTTTTGAAACTTATAGCTTTCAAGGAATTTCTCATACCTTACTTTCACAACCGCTATTGTAGGATTTGTAATGTTAGAACGCCCCTGCCTCGCTCGTAAACTCTCCCCCAGAATAAGTTTTTCCCCCCATTTTATTATGTCGGACTCTGAATTTAACGAAGGTAATTTTTTAACATTCTCCTTTAAACCGAAGAATTGCTTTTCAGAAACAGGTAATTCTCCCCTGGCAATAGCCATGTTTATAACCTGAATAAAATGAGACATATATAACTTGGCTTTTTTAAGAACCGGCAAGTATTCCTTATTCTTTTCAATTTGTTTTGTATATGCGTGCTTGCATTCGATCAACACCTTTTCAAAAGATGGCAGGAAGGACTGAATCTTTTGCAAGGTACTTTGAGAAAAAGCTAATTTAAAAGGTGGCAGCTCTTTACCGATGGCATAAGCTATTCTTAATGCTCTTAATCTTGCTGCATCAGTATTGGGAAGCCTGCGATATGGCATTTGTCAGTAGTGATTATTTATTTTATAATGGGGTTCTTTCATTGCGAATATATAAAATATTAAAATAAAAACAATGCATTCGTATTTAAAAAGTAATATTTATAAGAAATACAGTGTACAATATAAATGATGTTGGATTATAATCTAATTAACAATAACTTTTGCATTTACATAAATAGATAATAAATTAGATGAACAGAAAAAGTTTTTATATCAATTAAAAATATAAAATTTATAATTATGTTTCCCTCAGAAATATACATGAAAAGAAGAAAAACCCTGAAATCAGGGATTGATAACGGGCTTATTATTATTTTCGGTAATACTGAATGCTCAAGGAATTACAGGGCCAATTTTTATCCCTTCAGACAGGACAGCAATTTTCTTTATTTTTTTGGTCTTGATTCACCTGATATGGTTGGTGTTATTGATGCTGATACGGGTGATGAAGTGATATATGGCAATGAACCGGGAATAGATGATATAATTTGGATGGGACGGCAAAGCAGTTTATCTGAGATATGTAAAAAAACAAATGTTAAAACGGGCAGGTCGCTTGATAAATTAGCTGAGGATATTGACGCCTCACAGGCGAAAAAAAGAAATATCCATTATCTGCCTCCATATAGTGAAAAAAGAAGACAACAGATCGCATGCTATCTTAATATTAGTGAACAGGAAGCTGATAAAAACTATTCCGAAGAATTGGTAAAAAATGTTATTGCCTTGAGATCAATAAAAGACAGGCTGGAAATTGAAGAAATTGAAAAAACTATTTCCGGAATAACATATAATATGTATATAAGTGCGATGGAAATGGCAAAACCTGAAAATTTTGAATACCATATTTCCGGAACGATTGAGGGCTCTGCCCTTAAAAACAATTGTCGTCTTGCATTCCCTGTTATTTGTACTAAAAACGGAGAGATCTTACACAATAATAATTATATGAATAAGCTTAAGAAAGGACAATTATTGCTGATTGATGCCGGCGCTGAAAGTATAAGATATTATGCAACTGACATAACAAGGACAGTACCTGTGGGAGGGCAATTCTCAGAAAGGCAGAAAGAGATTTACAACATTGTTTTAATGGCGGAAGAAGAATCAATCAAGTCAATTAAGCCAGGGATTAATTACAGGAGTATTCATTTGAATGCAGCCAGGATTATTGCCGGGGGATTAAAGGAACTGGGGCTTATGCGCGGAGATATTGATGAAGCTGTTGAACGGGGCGCACATGCTCTTTTCTTTCCTCACGGGCTAGGGCACATGTTGGGACTTGATGCTCACGACATGGAAGATCTGGGAGAAGATAATGTAGGGTATGATGATGAAATAAGACGTAGCGGGCAGTTTGGAATATCTGCGTTACGATTGGGGAAAAAACTCAGGCAGGGATTTGTGCTTACCGTTGAACCCGGAATTTATTTTATTAAAGCATTGATCGAAAGGTGGAAGGCAGAAAAAAAGTTTATGGATTATATTGATTATAATAAGGTGGAATCATATATAGGATTCGGCGGTGTAAGAATTGAAGATGATGTTCTTGTAACGGCAAACAGTTCAAGGGTTCTGGGGAAACCTATCCCTAAAACAATATGTGAAATTGAAAATGTCATGAAATGATTATATCATGACAATTGTTACATTATAAAATTATTATGGGGAAAACCATGCTAAATGATATGAACAGCAGATTGATTATAAATTAATTATGCTAATTAGAGAAGATTTTAACTAAATTTATTAAATAAATTATTTATATTAGGTAGGCAAAACATACCAGGAACGTAAGCAATATATGGGGATTAAAATAAGAACATTATTTTACGGGATATTTTTATCCGGATGTTTTCAGTTGTTTGCTCAGAATAGTCCTGCTGATATTAATCTGAAGTTGAAGGACTATAATGAACGGGCTGAGAATTTCATGAAAGAGGGCAATCTCACCGAGGCGGCAAAATATTTTAGCAAATCTGCTTTCCTTCTCCGGAATGAGGGACGCAACAAAGAAGCTATAGACTATTTCCAACGGTTACTGGAGATCAATGAGAAGTTGAATAATCAAAATGCTTTAATGGTTATTCATAATAACATTGGAATGATATATTCTGATTTGGAGCAATTTGCTGATGCCATACCTCACCTGGAAAAGGGATTGCAGATGAGTAAAAGATTAGGCAAAAAAGAAGCAATTGTAAGCGGGTTAACTAATCTTGCTGCGGCACTGCAGGGTTTGAAAAGATACACGGAATCGAACAGGCAGTTAGAGGAAGCCATAATATTGGCACAGGAACAAAATGATTTAAGGTTATTACGTAACCTTTATGGCTTGAAATATGAGAATTACGATAAGCTGGGGGATACTGAGCAGGCCCGTAAATCCTTTGACCTTTATTTATCATTCGACAAACAGATTAAAAAGGAAGAAATCCGTCAAGTGCAGAAAGTTGCAAAATCTGAAGTAAGCAAGGCTTATGCTGAAAAGCAACATACGGAACAGGAACTGGAGATTAAAAAAGAGGAATTAAAAATTACATCTGACTCACTTCAGAAGGTAGAAGAATTAACGGAAGAACAAAAACTGCTGATTGAACTGAAAGAATCACAGTTAAGGGAGGAAAGATTGAAAAGGCGCTATATCTCAAGAGTACTTATTATAATATCTTTATTTACCTCTATATTGATTTTTTTGTTTGCATTAATTATAAGGGCAAATAACAAAATTAAAAACCAGAAAGATATACTTGACAGGCAGAACAAGAATATCAGGGCAAGTATAAGGTACGCTGAAACAATCCAGCAGGCAATATTACCCGAGCAATCTGTTCTTGATGCTTATTTCAGTTCATTTTTGATTTTCAGGCCAAAAGATATCGTTTCAGGAGATTTCTACTGGTTCTCCAAAGAAAAAAAAATCAGTTCACAAATAGATTCATTATTTGTTGCAGTGGTTGATTGTACCGGGCATGGCGTTCCGGGGGCATTTATGTCAATGATAGGCAGCAGCCTGTTAGATGAAATGGTAAATGAAAGGGGAATGGAAAGCCCAAAAGAGATGCTGGATCAATTAAATATTAATATCACAAAGGCTCTCAGGCAGGATAAAACTGATAATACAGATGGTATGGATTTATCTTTATGCCGCTTCGACAAAATAAATAAAAAGGATTTAAAGCTTGTATTTGCAGGTGCAAAAAGAAATTTATATATAATAAAAAATAATGCTGACAATATTGAAAAACTTAGTGGAGACAGGAAATCAATAGGAGGAATTGAGGATAAAATAAAAAATATTAGATTTAATGATCATGAGGTACTTTTAAACTCAGGAGATCAGATTTATCTCTCAACGGATGGCATTATTGATCAAAACGGGCCTGACAGAAAAAGATTCGGCAGTAAGAAAATTGAGGAACTACTTATGAATACTCACAACTTAAGTATTGATATGCAAAAGGACACTATTGAAAAAGGGCTGGAAGATTTTATGCAAAATGAAGAACAAAGAGATGATATGACATTACTTGGATTAAGGGTCTTATAAGTTTAACTTCGTTGAACCCTGCGGGGTTAATGCGATAATTTAAAGTAAAATTTTATACCTATGAATATTAATGACACTAATGGAAACAAGATTATTTCTTTTCACGGGCCTTTAACTATCAGCCTGCTTTCATTTATAAGCAATTATTTAAAATTAATTATAAGTACGGATCAGGTTCTAATGTCACGTTTATATAAAATATTTGTTGAACTTACGCAAAATGTATCTTATTACTCAGCAGAGGTGAAGGAGGTTGAAAAGGGGATAAATTCAGGTATCGGCTGGTTTATTTTATATGAACATCAGGATTATTTTATATTTACTACCGGAAATCTTATAAAAAAGAAAGATGCCACTAAGCTGATAAAAAACTGCACCGAGATAAATTCTTTAAAGGAAGAAGACCTAAGGATATTAAAGCGTAAAACCAGAACCCAGGCTAAAATCAGAGATATCGGAGCTCATATAGGGTTGATTCAGACCGGCTTGTTAAGTTCAAATACACTGGATTTTAAAATATCTGAAATCGACTCGAAACATTCTTATTTTACTTTATCAGTGAAATTAGATAAATAATTAATTAATATTTATTAAATTTATTTGTTAAGTAAAAATTAAAAAAATGGAGAATATAGTAATTAAAGAAGTACCGGATTCACCATATTACCCTGCAGTTAATTTTAATGCGGAAAAGGGTATTTGTGAAATTAAGGGAGAATCATATATGGAAGAGACATTCAAGTTTTACTCTCCTCTGCTTGATTGGATTGTCAGATACACTAAAGAGGTAAAGAAGCCACTGGCCTTTAATTTTAAGCTTACTTATTTTAATACTAATTCTTCAAGGTTAATACTTGATATTTTAGATATTTTAAAGAAATACCAGGATAATAATGGAGCTGTTACAGTTGTCTGGTATTATGATCCTGAAGATCCTGATATGATTGATGAAATTGAAGATTTTGAAATGGAGACCGGGATTAAAATTCATCTTGTTGAATTTGAGTGAGGATTAATAACAAACTGACACAACAGATATATGAATGTCTGAGATAGAATAAACATAATATTTTATTGTCAACAAACATATTATAATTTTCCAACCCGGTATATTTATATAATTTTTGAGGCATAATATTCCCTGTTCATTTTTGCGATACAGGATATGGATATCTTTTTCGGGCATTCGGCCTCACACGCCCCTGTGTTTGTACAATTGCCAAATCCAAGTTCATCCATTTTTTTTACCATTTTTTTGACCCTTTCTCTTGCTTCGATACGTCCCTGTGGCAATATTGCAAATTGAGAAATTTTTGCAGCTACAAATAGCATGGCTGAGGCGTTTTTACAGGCTGCTACACAAGCTCCGCAACCTATACATATAGCAGTATCAAAGGCCATGTCAGCTTTTTCTTTGGCAACAGGAATGGCATGTGCATCAGGTGCCGAACCTGTATTTACTGAGACGAACCCCCCGGCTGTCTGAATTTTATCAAAAGCGCTACGGTCAATGATCAGATCTTTAATTATCGGAAATGCTCTTGCCCTCCAAGGTTCGATAACAATAGTCTGATTATTTTTAAAGAACCTCATAGAAAGTTGACAGGTTGTTATTCCTTTAACAGGGCCATGAGGTTTTCCATTGATATACATTCCGCATGCACCGCATATCCCTTCATGGCAATCATGATCAAATGCTACAGGGTCTTCGCCTTCATCAATCAGTTTTTTATTCAAAGAATCCAGCATTTCAAGAAAAGACATCTCTGTTGAAGCCACATTAAAATTATATGTTTTAAATACTCCTTTTGATCTTGCGTCCTTTTGCCGCCATATTTTTAATTTAACATTCATCTTGTCACCGGCGTTTTTATGTTACTTATAACTTCGTATTTTAAACTCTGAAAATTCGAATTTTAATTCCTCCCTGTGCCGACAACAATGATCTCCAGCCTTCTTTTGTTCGTAGGATTAATCAGGCGGGCATTGTCCTTGTACCTGCTCCATTTATCTGCCAAAGGTACATCAGGTATCTTAGAGTCTGGTTTTATCATGTCCGGGAATTATTTGAATCGTCTATTTAAAAAAATAAATATAAACCGGTATTGAAATGAAGCCAAAAGTAACAACAATAGTATAAATTATCCCTGTTACTTTTATAACCGGGGAATAAAACCTGTGGTTTATGCCCAATGTTTTAAAAGCAGAATCAAATCCGTGGTAAAGATGAAAACCCAGGAAAAGTAATGCCAGAATATAGACAATTACAACCCACCCCATTTTAAACCTCTCAATTACAAGTAACCCGAGATCCCGGTATTCTTTGCCATTAAGAATAATAACTTTCGCTCCACCGGTAAATGTCGATTTAATAAAAAAGTCAAGCAAGTGAAGGACTAAAAAAATAAATATTATCAGTGCCGTATGAATCATGAATTTTGAGAAGAATGAAGTCTCGGAATAACCTGTAATTTTGTATCTTTTCGGCCGGGAAAGCCAGTTCTGGATCTGTAGAATAAGGCCATATACTATATGTAGAAATAAACCTCCGAATAGCATAACTTCAGTTATCTTAATTATGATATTGGAGCTCATGAAATGGGCAGTGATATTAAAGAAATCTCTTGATTCATATAATATCAGTGTACTGTTTATCCCCAGATGAACCAGGAGGAATATTATTAAAAATAGTCCTGCGACTGACATAATAAGCTTTTTGAATATTGAAGATCCGGGAATGCTGCTCATAGGAACTTTTAAAAGATGTATTATTTTTTAAAGAGTATTAACTTTATCAATGTAAACATAATAACTTTATCCTGAACAATAACATTAACGATTCTTAATTTTAAACTTGTAAAAAAATATAATTAACAATGAAATACCCAGGAATTAATCCCGGACTTTTTATAAAAAACAGGGAAAAACTTATAAGCAGGTTAGATAAAAATTCAATAGCGATAATTCACGCTAACTATGAGATGCCGCGTAGTGGAGATCAATATTTTCCCTACAGGCAGAATTCCGATCTGTTTTATTTAACAGGCATAAACCAGGAAAAAACCATATTGGTTTTATGCCCCGGGCACTACGATAAAGAATTACGGGAAATACTTTTTATCCTTAAAAGCGATAAAAAACTGGAAATATGGGAGGGTAAAAAGCTTACCAGGGATAAAGCCGGAGAAATATCCGGAATAAACACAGTAAGGTGGGCTGATGAATTTGATAATGTTTTACATAGTCTTATGCCGGCTATAAGTAATGTGTATATTAACATATCAGAATATCCGAAATTTAATCCTGAAGTAAAGCAGAAAAGCTTAAGATTTGCGAATGAGTTAAAAAAGAAATTTCCTCTTCATTGTTATAAAAGGCTAACGCCTGGTTTAACAGAATTAAGGTTGGTAAAGGAGAAGGAAGAAATTGATTTGATCAAAACGGCGTGCGGTATAACAAAAGAAGCATTTATCAGGGCTCTTAAATATGTCAGGCCAGGAGTGATGGAGTATGAGATCGAGGCTGAAATCTCCCATGAATATATCAGAAGAGGGGCGACTGATCATGCCTTCCGGCCTATCGTTGCTTCAGGCAATAATGCATGCGTGCTGCACTATATTGATAATAATAAGGAGTGCAGGAACGGGGATTTGTTATTAATGGATTTTGGGGCAGAATATGCCAATTATGCCTCTGATTGCTCAAGAACAGTACCAATAAACGGAAAATTCACCGGGAGACAAAAAGAGTTATATGATGCAACTTTAAAAGTATTCAAATTTGCCAGGAGCCTGATGAAGCCGGGAACAACAATAAACAAGCTTCACAGGAGAGTATGTGAATGCTGGGAGGAAGAGCATATAAAGCTAAAGTTATATACAAAAGATGAAGTTAAGAATGAGGATAAAAAAGAGCCCTTTTGGTCAAAGTACTATTTGCATGGAACATCTCACTTTATGGGGCTGGATGTTCATGACGTTGGAAGCAAGGATGTGGAACTTAAACCGGGAATGGTTCTGACATGTGAACCGGGAATATATATATTTGAAGAAAATACAGGTATCAGGCTTGAAAATGATATATTAATTACTGAAAAAGGAAATGTTGATCTGATGGAAGATATTCCGATTGAAGCTCAGGAGATTGAAGAGATAATGAACTCCAAAAGATGAAAATAAGTATTTACCTGCCGGGGAAGGAATAAAAGCTGTTACTTGGGTTATTGAAAAATACATTACTTAGCAGAAGTTCTTCTTGTTGAATTCCTTATAACAATAGCTGATTCCAGAACAGTTATTTTATCCAGATTAATTTTTATTTCACCGGAAATCATTTGCAGGATTTTTTCCGATGCCTTCATACCCATCAGATAAGCAGGCTGGCTGACAGTTGTTAGTGCCGGTTCAAGAAACGAGGAAAAAGGATCATCATTGAATCCAACTACAGAAATATCTTCAGGAATTTTAAGTCCTGATTCTTTGATCACCTTCATTGCAGCCATGGCTACTGAGTCGTCACTTCCAATTATTGCATCAGGCAATTGAGGTAGTTTAAGTAAATTTTTTGCCGCTTCAACGGATGTACTCATACCCAGGTTCCCATGGACAATTAAATCTCTTTCAAGAGGTAAATGATATTTTTTAAGTGTGGCGAAATAAGCTTCGTACCTTTGTCTTCCGACTGACAGGGGTTCAAGACTGGCAATTAATGCAATACGCCGGCATCCCGTCGATATAAGATAGTCAATAACCTCAAAAGTGGCACGGAAATTATCCGTTACAACCATGGATGTTTTGATTTCATCGCACTTTCTGTCAATCATAACTAATGGAATGTTACCGTCAATAAGTTTCCGGTAATGGGAAAAATCAACCGTTTCCTGTGCAGGACAGGTGATAATGCCATCTACTCTTGATAATAATAACTCATCAATGGCCTGAACCTCATTTCTGTATTTGTCATTTGAATAAAAGGCAAGAAGGCGGTAATTATTGTCAGATAAAATTTTGTCAATACCCATGAGAATCGTAGAATAATAATAACTTTCAATATCGGGTATTATGACACCAATGAAATTTGTTTTATTTTTTAATAAACCCATAGCCAGAGGGTTTGGCTTGTAATTCCATTTCTCAGCAAGTTCCAGAACCGCTTTCCTCGTTTCCGGGTTTAATTCCCCAACATTACGAATAGCCCTTGATACAGTTGATATTGAAAGGTTAAGTTCTTTTGCAATGTCCTTTAATGAAGCATGACTTTTTTTCACCGGAACAGGATTTATTATTATAGTATAAATATAGAAATTCTATTACATAAGATAGTATTATCCGCTTGATTATAACTAATGTGCTTATATAAAATTAAAGTTTTTATAATTTTATTTAAAATTAATATAAATTAATCTGCGATCTTATTTTTTTTTATGAAAACAGAATATGCAAACCTTACCGCAAACCTTTGCAGGCGAAAATAGTGTAAACTTGACGTAGATACCTATTTTACAGGCTTTTCTGATAGTATTATTTTGTAACTTTAACCTTTGGAATATATTGATTTGCAGCTTTGACCGGTATAATCATTATATAGACTTTAATTAATAATTATCTAAACTGTTTATTATGGAAGGACTAATAGAAAAAATTGCATATTGTGTTGAATATGGAAAAATAAATAAAAATGCTCCTTATCCTCCTGATTTGAAAGATCAGGATGGCGCTGATGAATTGACAAGGCAGGCGCTTGATCAGGGTTTGGAAGCCAATGATATATTAACATTGGGACTGGTTAAGGGAATGGAAAAAATAGGGGTTAAATTCCGTGAAAACAAAGTGTTTGTTCCACAGGTACTTATGTCAGCCAAAGCAATGAGTACTGCAATGGAGCATTTGAAACCATTTTTCATGTCAGGTGCCGTAAAACGCAGAGGCACATTTATGATAGGTACGGTAGCCGGGGATCTGCATGATATAGGTAAAAACCTGGTTTCAATGATGATTGAAGGAAACGGTTGGGAAGTTATAGATCTTGGCATTAATGTTTCCACGAATAGCTTTATTCAGGCTATAGATAAGTACCCGGATTCTATTCTTGGCATGAGCGCCCTCTTAACAACAACTATGGTGAATATGGAAACAACTGTGGCAGAATGCAAAGCAAAACACCCGGATACTAAGATTCTTATTGGTGGTGCACCAATAACAGAAGATTTTGCGGCAAAAATCGACGCGGATTTTTATTCACCCGACCCACAGGGT
>CAZBUF010000290.1:0-1810 GCA_964495025.1 uncultured Bacteroidales bacterium
ACGATAACTGGGGAAACATACGGATATTGCCAAAGCCGGCAGATAATATAAGGGCCGGAGGTTACGGGATTTATTACCACTTTGATTACGTCGGCGGACCGAGAAACTACAAATGGCTGAATACTAATCCGATACCCAGAATATGGGAGCAGATGCGCCTTGCTTACGAATACGGGGCCAAAGAGCTGTGGATAGTTAATGTCGGTGATATCAAGCCCATGGAGTTTCCTATATCCTTCTTTCTTGACTATGCCCGTGAACCCGGTAAGTGGAAAGCAGGGGATCTTGCCGCGTATACTGAACTGTGGGCAGAGCAACAGTTCGGAAAGGAACATGCCCCGGCGATAGCAGATATAATATCGGCATATGGAAAGTACAACTCAAGACGCAAACCTGAGCTGCTGAATATTTATCCTTACAGCCTCACCGACTACCGGGAGGCTGAGACTGTTGTTACTGATTATAACCTTCTGGCGGATAAAGCTGAGAAAATTGGCAAAGAGCTTCCTCCTGAGTACCATGATGCCTATTTCCAGCTTGTGCTGCATCCTGTGAAAGCCTGTGCGAACCTTAACGAGCTTCATTACACGGTAGTGAAAAACCGGATGTATGCCGAACAGAAACGTGCGTTAACGAATGATCTGGCTGAGAAAGCAAAAGAATTATTTGACAGGGATGCCGAATATTCACGTTATTATAATGAAGTTGTGGCTGACGGCAAGTGGAGCCACATGATGGATCAGACACATATAAGCTATACCTACTGGCAGCAGCCTGATAAA
Organism: uncultured Bacteroidales bacterium; assembly: GCA_964495025.1. Lineage (GTDB taxonomy): Bacteria > Bacteroidota > Bacteroidia > Bacteroidales > UBA10428. The sequence continues at coordinate 783 of CAZBUF010000290.1, forward strand.
GATGTGGTGCCTGATGTTAAGACAATAAAACTAATGGCAAAGGCTGATATGGGTGTATCCGTTGAAGGTTCCGAAAAGTGGTGGCCAAAGGATAACGGTGATGCGGTATTACCGGTATTTGATGCGTTTAACAGGCAATCCTTCTATATCGAAGTATTCAATCGCGGAGAAGAGGCTTTTGATTTTACTGCCGAGCCTGAAGAATCCTGGATTGTTGTGAATCCCGCCAGCGGGAAAGTTGAAAAAGAACGGCGACTTGAAGTCACCGTAGACTGGCAGCAGGCTCCCGCAGGAAAACACAGCATACCAATTACCATAACCGGTGCCGATAATAAGGAGGTTGTCGTTTGTGCCCATGTCAACAATCCTGATCAGCCCAAAGCTGATCAGCTTAACGGCTTTATTGAAGGCAACGGGTACGTTTCTATGGAAGCTGAACATTATACAAAAGCTGTGGATGCTCCCCCTGTAAAATGGCAGCTCATTCCCGGCCTCGGCAGAACACTCTCAGCCATGACTCCTTTTCCTGTGACATCTCCCGAACAGACTTCCTGGGTTGACAGCCCTCACCTTGAATATAACATGTATTTACCGGACAGCGGCGAGGTTAAGGTTATGGCATACCTGTCGCCGACACTGAACTTCCGTTATTCCAAAGGATTAAGATATGCCGTATCATTTGATGACGAGGAACCGCAGGTTGTCAACATACATGCCGGGGATACTATCCCCGACTGGAAATACCCGCGAAGCTGGAACGAGGCTGTTAGCAACAATATAAAAATTACCGTATCAGATCACCTAATTATTGAGCCGGGTGAACATATTCTGAAGTTCTGGATGGTCGATCCGGGAATAGTGCTCCAGAAAATCGTTGTGGAAACAGGGAAGGTCAGGCCGGGCTACCTTGGGCCGCCTGAAAGTTATCGTAATTAAATTGTTCTATTGCTCTATTGTTCTATTGCTCTATTGTTCTATTGTTCTATTGCTCTATTGCTGAATTGTTAAACTGCTGAATTGTTGAATTG
>CAZBUF010000291.1:0-3087 GCA_964495025.1 uncultured Bacteroidales bacterium
CACCCTCGTCCTGCAATGCCTGTTCGTCGGTAATTACAGGTTGAGCAACTGTTTCATCAGGTATTATTTCTTCATGTTTGTTCTCATTAATCCCTTTTATTATTTCTTCACTTATTTTAAATTTTTTACCGTTGATAACGCCTTTGGCGAGCAGTTCAAAAAAGCATCGCGCCGTAACCATTACATCGGCCGAAGCATCATGTGCATTTTCAAATTCTTTATCAAAAAGCTTTTTATGTAACTCCGACAAAGTGGGCCATTTGAATTTCTCATTTCTGTTATCAGGTATTGCACAATATTCGGTTGCTTCTTCCTTGGTGCAGATACTTACCTTTGAAAACAATTTGTTTGGAATCTTCGTCCTTATGTATTCGGCGCCGGCAATACCTTTATCAAACTCAATGTTGTGGCCAATAACATATTCTGATTTTTCAATTGAACAAGCAAATTTATCCAGCACGAAACTTAAATCGACTCCCTCTTTAAGGGCCCTTTCAGTTGATATTCCATGCACTTTTTCAGCACTATAGGGGATTGTAAAGCCTTCCGGCTTAATAATAAAATTTTCAGCCTCAATTAATTCTCCAGTATCATTATGTAACTGCCAGGCCAGTTGCACCAGTCTGGGCCAATTTTCAACATCCTCTGGCGGAGCATTATATCTTTCAGGAAGGCCGGTGGTTTCAGTGTCAAATATTAAGAACATGAATAAAACTCCTTATTATATTGAAAATTTACCTTTGGTTGTGTTATTGAATTGAAAAAATATGGAATATGAAAATGTAAATTTACTTTAAATCGCAGCAAAAAAACACGGTTGTTAATAAAATTGGAAAAGTAATATAGTGCCTCTATATTAGCCTTTTAAGTCCTCCTCTATAATTCCGTTGCATTCTTCTTATTTAGCAACAGGCTATCTATCTGCTTTATAAATAATTGTTTGGTTTCTTCTGCTGTACGGGCTATGCCGGAGGTCATGCCTGGTGTTCCTTCCAGCGGGCAAAATAAAAATGCCGGTATACCGCGTATCCCAAAAACACTGGCTAATTCTTTTTCGCGTTCAATATCTATTTTATAAATATTAATCCTTCCCGCATAACTCTCAGCCAACTCTTCAAGGATAGGAGCTGTGATTCTGCATGGAGCACACCAGTCAGCATAAAAATCAATCAGGCAGGGTAGGTCTCCTTTGAAGATCCATTTATCAGGATTTTTTTCATAATTCATTACTTTATCCAGAAAATCCTGTTTTGTTAAATGGACGGGTTTTTTATTTATAGCAGTATTTACATTCTTAACAGGTAATGCAGCATCAACTTCCATTTTTCCCACCGTCTTCTTATATGATTTTTTCTGCAGAACATCAGATTTTTTTTCAGCCTCAACAGCCGGTTGTTCAAATGATTTTCCCGATGACTCATCTGCTGATTTTCCCGATAATTCATCTGCTGATTTTACCTGTGCAGGATTATCAGTACACGATAAAAGCATTATTGATATCCCTGTAAATACCATAAATATCTTTGCCGCCGGAACTAAGTGGATTTTCATGTTAAATAAATTAATTGGTTATTTCCCTTTTAACAATCATTGTTGAATCTTGTTCATTCTATATAAATTTAAAATAATATATCTTCCCCGCACGTCATATTTTGAATTTTTACACTTTTTCCGTACGTTCCTCAAGTTTATAAAAAACTTCATTGCCGTCGAATTCCATTTTTATTATCCCAACGGAAATAAGTTTTACCAAAATAGCTTCAGCCCTGGATTTATTTATTTCCAAAGCCTTTCTGCACTCCTGCATGGTAATTTGATCATTATTACCAAGATATTCCAGTAGTTTTTTTTCTGTTTCACCATACCTGAAAAATACCGCTTTTTTCCTGCTTTTGTTTTTCCATAACTTAAGGAAAATATTGTTTGCAAGCAAATTCTCGTCAGCCACTCTTATATAAGCAAGCCACCTGCCATCTTCATGCCTGGCATAATGTGGTTTTTTCCTGCCTTCCGGTATGGTTACCTCAAGTATCCACCGGCCGTCAATACACCACTTTTTTGCCGTATAGTTAATTGCAGGTTTACAAAATAAAGAAACTGTATCGATCATGAAGTATTCTTCATCAGTCCTTATACCTGCAATTGCTCCATTATCCTTAACGCCGATAAGAAGCTTTCCTCCCCCGGTGTTGGCAAATGCCGAAAATGTACGGGCGATCTTTTTCGGATCAGAGATTTCAAATTTAAAGTCAAGCTGCTGATGCTCTCCCTGATCAATAAGATTTTTTATATACTTGTTCAATAATATTTATTTAACCTGTATTTCCAGGTCTTTATTTACAAGGTTCAATGTATATATTTTCTAGCCCGAAATAAATATTTTCTTTCTTACCTTGCATACAACCCCGGCAAGGAAAAGGCATATAACAGTACTTACCGGAGTAAACGAGCATAACGCTTTATAACCAAAATAACTTTCTTTACTGGCGTTGCTGTAAGGAATTAATGTGAGAAGAGCTGATAAAGTGATCAAAATTGTCACTCCCAATAATATTATGTATCCCCTTGCTTTCATGGTATAACTCAATTAATCATTAATTATACGAAAATAATGTTTTTAATTATTAATAAATACCCCTGTATCCAAATAATTTTATGACGTAATTTTTAGCTATATTTTTATTAAAATAAATATCGTTTTGGCATAGATATTGAAGTATAAAAACTGATTATTTGCAATTTCAAAAACAGTTTTTTCATAATTATTGGGTTTAGTTAGTTTTAGGGTTAATAATTGATAATCAGGAGATGCCCCGGAGAATTCCGGGGTTTTTTTATATATATATCCGACGGTAATGCTTCGCTTAATTCTGAATTAAAGCATAATATATGTTGTAATTGTTATCAAAATTTGGAAACAGTTGAAAAAAAGTATAAATTAGATTTAAGTTAATTGCATCATATAAATTGCAGGCAGAGACCGGCAGGATTTGTTAATTCTCTGAGATATCTTAACAAGAGAAATATACTTAAAATATTTATAGAATATAACAGTAATCAAATTGCGTTAGAAGGTGTATGCTTTAT
>CAZBUF010000292.1:0-2486 GCA_964495025.1 uncultured Bacteroidales bacterium
CAGCAGCAACAGGCGTTGCATCAAACCTGATGTAATTACCTGTATCGGCTGCCGTAATAGTATAGGTCGAGTCTGTTGAAGGGGCTGCGATAGGTGTTCCGATGCCTGTTCCCGTTGTTGAGCGGAACCACTGATAAATATGGTTTCCCGGAGGATCACTTTCGGGATCGGAATACGTAAATCTTGCTTTAATTTCACTGCCCAGGGCATTTGTACCTGCAAAGTGCAAGTCAGATGCTGAAGGGGCATAGTTGACATCTGAAGCTGTTATTACGTTGCCGGTAAGGTCGGCATGAATGACGTCCATTACCATGTTCCAGCCCTCAGCTCCTGCCAGGTTATACGTTACGTTATCGGATGACATCGTCCCGTCATCATCAATAAGCAGATCAACCTGGATTTTGTCAGTGCCGCCGATAGTGAGCGTGAATGATGTTTCAGAGTCTATTTCCACATCAGAGGTTCCGGAAGTCAGTGTACGTGTCCCCGAAGCTTTGCCGGTTATTGTAAACCTGTTGGCATCAATATCATACCCGCTGTTTTTACCGAGGCGTGTGGCGGTAACCACCATCTGCCCGGTAGTTGCATTATAGGTAGCGCTTGTTATGGTGGGGGAAAGGTAATTGATCACCGTGACAGGATTCGTCGGGTCAGCAAAGCTTAGCGGCCCGTTCCAGCCTGTACTTGCTGCAATATTGTAAGTTCCTCCTCCGGATGCATGTGTGCCGTTGGCATCAAGGATAGTGTTCAGATATAATTTATCGTTTCCCGTCACTGTTAATACTGCCATTGTTTGTGAAATGGCGGTGTCATTACTTGTAGAATTGCCTAATGTACGTGCATCAATACCATTAGAAATTACAAAATGCGAGGCAAACATGGCATCTGTCGAATCGTTAAAATCAGTTCCTGTAATAATAAGCACGCCGGTATTACAGTTATAGGATGCACTTGTAATAGTCTGTAATTGGGCATACGTGAAATTTGTGAAAACAAAAAACTGGATTAAAAAAAAGAATAAATATTTTTTTCTCATAACTGACTAATTTTGGAACAGGGGCAGATTTTTCAGGATACAAATTTCAAAAAAATAAATGTTAATTAAGCTAAAAAAAAAGACAATTTGATAAAATGAATATTATGATATTTAAAACGCAGGATTTACATGAGGAATGCCGATGACAGGGTTATTAATTACAGTTAAAAATTACCATCGTCACTGGTTTTTATCAGTGTAATAACACTATTACCGGCATTATTATTTGAACCGGTAAAGATATAGCCGCCGTCAAATGTCAGATCAAATCCTGCACTTGCCATTTGTGATGACAGTCCGTATTCATTTATGTCAATTACTGTACTCACACTGTCAGTCTGGGTCCTGATCATTAAAATATTGCTGTTACTTGCTGAAACAATGTGAGTGCCGGCAAGGATAATTTCATTTCCGTCGACTATCAAACCTGTATTATACGTATTTCCGGAAGGATAGATTATATTTTGCCATAGTTTAACTTTTAAATTTCCGGAATTGACCTTGGCCAGGCAAATATTGGAACTGGTGGCGGTGATTGTTGTTCCTGCAACAAGAATATTCCCGTCAGGCAAAGTTTCGAAGTGGTTATGATATTCGGGAAGTGTTTCAAATAGTGTATATAAATCACCCTGGGGATAACCGGTAGAATCCACCCTTGTTATGAAAGAATAAAATCTGTCATTGTCAACAGATGTTCCGGCATTTGTATTCCCGGTAATCAGGTAACCGTTATCCATTATTTGCAGAGAGTGCCCTATATCATCTTTATTCCTGTTTCCGAATGGTTTGATAACAGGCGTGACAATATTTCCGTCAGGATCTACTTTTAATATTAAAACCTGGGCCAATTTATCAAAACGGTCAATAGTAATCAATTCCCCGGGCTCATAAGTGTCAGTATAGCCTGCTAATATGAAATTACCCGCATTATCGATTTTCACATCATATGCTTCCTCATTTCCGGACCCGCCAAAAGTTCTTGACCATAGTGAGTCGCCCGAACTGTTAGTTCTTACCATTAATATATCCAGACTGCCGGAAAGTGAGTCCTCTGATGAGCCAAGAAGTATTAATCCTCCGTCATCAAGGATTTTTAAACATTTTCCCCTATCGTTGGAAGCTCCTCCGAAATATTTAATTTCAGAAACGGAATTACCATAAATATCAGTAAGAACGAGGCACATATCAGTTCCGTTATCCGGAGTGTTTAAAGTTGCCAAAACAGCATAACTACCGTCATTGGCTTGTTTAACATCTACTCCTGCATTATCTGAGAAAGGCCCGCCGTAAAATTTAATAAATGAATCTGACTGGTTTAATGTTATATCGGTCTTGTCACACGACATATATATCAGAACAGACAAAAATGTTATTATTAAAAAAATATATCTCATCTCTTTTTGACTTTACTTTTCAATATTACTATAATTTTTTTTTTTAGGATGATAAA
>CAZBUF010000293.1:0-12597 GCA_964495025.1 uncultured Bacteroidales bacterium
TCAACCCTATTCAGGCATTGACAAACCAGTAACCAGCAACAAGTAACCAGCAACAAGTAACCAGCAACAAGTAACCAGCAACAAGTAACCAGCAACAAGAAGAAAGTGAAAAAAATGATTGAAATAGATAAAAATGTTTTAAGGCAGCGGATGCTCAGGGACAGGATATTCTATTATATTGTAATCAGCCTCGCAGTAATTACGACACTTCCTCTTATACTGATTATTATAAAACTGTTAGAAAAGGGAATAAGGCAGATTAATTTGAGTTTTTTCACAGAGACGACTCCGAACACACTTGAAGCTATGGTTGCCAGGGCAAACAGTGAAATAATTCCGGGAGGAATACTGAATGGGATCACAGGAAGCCTGTTGATAATCCTTTTTGCCTGTATCATTGCTATCCCCATTGGTGTACTTGCAGGTATATACTTATATGAAAACCAGGATAGCAGGTTATCAGCAGTTTTAAGAAATATTGCCGACATATTACAGGGTGTTCCTTCAATAATTCTGGGAGTTGTTGCCTATACCATGATTGTTGTAAGTGTAACCAGGGGATTCTCGGCCATTGCCGGAAGCGTGGCATTATCCGTAATGATGCTGCCAATGATCATCAGATCAACCGAAGAGACTTTAAAAATGATACCTGTATCGATCAAGGAAGCAGGCATAGCTCTTGGAGTACCTTACCATAAGGTCCTTTTCAGGATACTCATACCTTCGGGATTAAGCGGACTGCTAACAGGGATTTTGCTTGGTATTTCAAGAATACTAGGTGAAACGGCCCCGTTATTAATGACGGCGTTGGGCAGTTCAGTTGTAAATTTTGACATTACCAGGCCTACAAGCGCTATACCCTTGTTAATATGGGAATTTTATAATGATCCTAACCTTGTGGATCTGATATGGAGCTCATCACTGTTTTTGATGGGATTCGTACTTTTCATAAATATCATTGCCAGGAGAATAGCTAAAAAATGGGAAATAAATTAATATTAAAAGAAGAACCGGTAATAACTGTTAAAAATCCCGTCCTTCTGATGGAGAGACTTACGGTTTCCTATAATGAGGAATCACTGGCAGTTAGTGATGTAAGTGCAGGTATCAGGAGAAACTCTGTAACTGCAATAATGGGACCTTCGGGTTGCGGAAAAAGTACCCTGCTGCGGGCAATAAACAGGATGCATGAGCTGTATTCAAATATTAAAATGACAGGTTCAATTTATCTTAATGATGAAGATATAACAAGGATTAATCCCATATTATTAAGAAGAAGGATAGGCATGGTTTTTCAGAATCCTAATCCTTTTCCTACAATGAATATTTATGATAATGTTATTGCAGGATTTAAACTTAACGGGGTAAGATTAAGGAAACTGGAAAAAGATGAGATTGTTCAGACATCACTTGAGGAGGTAGCCCTGTGGGACGAGGTGAAAGACTCACTTTTTAAAAGGGGCACTTTCCTGTCAGGTGGCCAGCAACAAAGGCTGTGTATTGCCAGGGCACTTGCATACAGGCCTGATGTGATACTTATGGATGAACCTACATCAGCGTTGGATCCCAAGGCGACGGCCAAAATTGAAGATCTTCTGATCCAGCTGAAAGAAAATTTCACAATAATCCTTGTCACACATAACATGGCACAGGCTGCACGTATTTCAGATTATTCCATGTTTATGTATCTTGGAGAACTTATTGAGTATGGAAAAACAAAAAATATGTTTACCAACCCGGTCAATAAAAAGACGGAAGAATATCTTACCGGTAAGTTCGGATAGTAATTATAATATAATTCTAATAAAATGAGCATAAAAAAAGAAATTGCTATTGAAGATATTTTTGATGATTTTTCAAGAGTATCGGAATTAGTGCTTCTTCAGTTAAAAAGACTTAAAGATATTATTATGTCAGGAGATATAATAACGGTCATTGAAGTATTAAATGGTTTTGAAAAGAATGAGAAAGTAATTAACAAGTATGAGATAAAGATCAGTGAAAAAGTAGTAAATACTATTGTACTTTATAATCCGCTTGCTTCTGATTTAAGAAAAATAATTGCCATATATAATATGTCTTTAAATATTGAAAGAATCGGAGACCTGGTTATAAGTATAATAAACTCAGCCAGGGATATTGAAAATACGAAACTGTTTGAAAAATCAAAGGAATCAATATATAAAATATTGAAATTCAGCACTAACTTAGTGCAAAATGCAATACTTTCGTTTACAAATTCTGATATTACGGCTGCAATTGATACCATAAAAATGGATAAATTTAACGATGAAATGAATCAGTTAATTCTGGAAAAAGCTGTTAAAAAGGGCAAATCAACATCTGATATAGAAAAAGTACTCCTGAGCTTTGTAAGTCTGAGGAGTATTGTTTCCAGCATAGAACGTATTGCCGATCACGCTGTTAACATTGCCGAGGCGACTGTTTATGCACTTGAAGGGACGGATATCAGGCATAAAAAAGTATAAAATCATTAAGTATTATAATTATGAATGAGCTTATTCTTATTGTAGATGATGAAGAGGATATTTGTGAGATCCTGAGTTTTAATCTTGAAAATGAAGGTTTTCAGGTTGATACGGTATTTTCAGCTGAAGAAGCCCTTGCCAGGCCACTGGCGGATTATAATCTGTTTATTCTGGATATAATGATGAGCGGGATGTCTGGACTTAAACTTGCTGATACTATAAGAAACAAAAAAAAGCTGAAAACCCCGGTTATCTTTTTAACTGCAAAAGATACTGAAAATGACACAATCACAGGTTTCACAGTGGGAGCTGACGATTACATAACAAAACCATTTTCAATACGGGAGGTAATTGCAAGAGTAAAGGCAATCATCCGCAGGAGCACACTGACGGAAGAAAAAATTAAAAATAATATAAAAGTTAATGAACTTGAGTTGGATGTCACGAGAAAAAAAATACTGGTAAACAATAAGCCCGTTAAACTTACAAAAAAGGAGTTTAATATGCTTTATATACTGATGCAGCATCCGGGAAGGGTATTTTCCAGGGATGAATTACTTGGCATTGTATGGGAAGATGAAGTATATGTGCTGGCCCGAACTGTGGATGTAAATATAACACGGTTGAGAAAAAAGCTCGGGAAATATAGCAAATATATAATAAGCCGTTCAGGGCACGGCTATTGTTTTGAATATCAATAATAAAAAGATGATAAATAAACTTAATTACAAAAACAAGCTCTTCTTCTATTTCTTCATTGTATTTGTAATATTCATAGTTGCCGTTACTATTTTTCAGTACAGAAGGGAGAAGGATTACCGCATAAAGGAACTTGAGAGCAAGCTTAATACATATACCGAACTTGTCAACAGTTATATCATCCGGAATAATATTTATGAAGCCGAAAAATATTTTCTTCTTGATTCGCTGACAAGGTTTATTCCTGACAGGAATATAAGGATCACGGTCATTAAAGAAGATGGAAAAGTGCTGTATGATAGTTATGTCAGAGATTATGCCGGCATGGAAAATCATTTGAAGAGGCCAGAGGTACAAGTGGCGATGCATAGTGAATACGGACATAAAATAAGAAGATCGGCAACAACTAAGAAGGATTATTACTATTACTCAAGGTTCTTTAACAGGTATTTTGTGAGAACAGCAATAATATATACTATAAGTGTTAAGGATTTTCTGAAAGCCGAAAGTCTGTTTCTCTTCTTTATTATTGCTTTATTCTTCATAATCTGGGCTTCGCTTTCTTATGTATCTGACAGACTTGGCAGGTCAATTTCCCGGCTTAAGGACTTCTCATTAAAAGCAGCCAGGAACGAACCTATTGATGAAGAATTGAGTTTTCCTAAAAATGAACTTGGTGTCATCAGTGAACAGATAATCAGGATATATAATAACCTGAGAAATATTAAGGACGAGCTAACGACTGAGAAGGAGAGATTAATACGGCATCTGAATGTTTTACAGGAAGGAATAGCAATATTCTCTCAGCAGAAAAAAAAGTTACTGGCAAATAATCATTTTATTCAATATGTAAATATTATTTCTGATAAGCCTATTATTCTTCCTGAACACATTTTCGAAGTAAAAGAATTTCAGGACGTGAACACGTTTATTAACAAACGGATAAATGACAATCAGCCGGAATCTGAGGATTCTCCTGAAAGTATTGATATAACAATTAATAAGGATAACAAATCATTCGCAGCAAAGTGTATTGTTTTTAATGATAAAAGTTTCGAAATATTGATCACCGATATCAGCAAGCTTGAAAAACGTAAACGCATAAAACAGGAAATGACAAGTAATATTGCACATGAACTGAAAACCCCTGTAAGCTCTATTATGGGTTATCTTGAGACCCTGTTGAGCAATGATATCGATTCTGTAAAAAAGAAATATTTTATTGAAAGGGCTCATCAGCAGGCATGCAGATTATCAGATCTTATTAATGACATATCCCTGTTAACAAAGATAGAGGAAGCAGGAAACCTCTATAATATTGAAATATTAAAAATAAGAGAGATAGTCGAAACAGTTATTGATGATGTTCAGCTGAGACTCAATGAGAAAAATATCAGGGTGAACCTGACAATTGATAAAAAGATAACTGTAAAATGCAACCAGATATTAATCTATTCGATCTTCAGAAACCTGATTGATAATACTATTAACTATGCTGGCATTAATCTGGATATACAAATTGATACTTTTTTGGAAAATGAAGATTACTACTATTTTTTATACTCGGATAGCGGAACAGGTATACCTGAAAATTACCTGCCACGGATTTTTGAACGGTTTTACAGGATCGATAAAGGAAGGTCACGAAAGGAGGGAGGCACGGGTCTGGGACTTGCTATAGTAAAAAATGCCGTGGTGTTTCATAAAGGGGAAATTTCCGTTAAAAGCAAGCAGAAAAAAGGTGTTGAATTTATCTTTTCAATAAGCAGGAAACTGTAAATATTTCAGAAGAGGGGACAGCCTCCTTTTTGAAATGATAAATCTCAAAACACAAATAACAAATAACAAATAAATTACAAATTACAATTACGAATGACCCAAACGGGCAACCTTATTCAGGCATTGACAATCGACAAACAAGAAACGGGAAACGAACGACGAACAGCGAACGACGAACAGCGAAAAATGAACAACGAGCATCCTGCAACGAGCAACCAGCAACCCGCAACCCGCAACAATAGAGCAATATTGCAATTTAGCAGTTTAACAATATAGCAATTTAACAGTTTAGCAATATAACAATTTAACAATTTAGCAATATAACAATTTAGCAGTATAGCAATATAACAATTTAACAATTTAGAACGGGTCATCAATATAAACTTACGATCTGAAATAAAGAGGATCACAATTAATCAAAAACAAATTTTGTTTTGTAGCTGTTTTGTTAATATATTTGGCGAAAGCCGGTTTTTTTGATTGATTTTGTTTGCATACGCTATAAGATTAACCTTTTCGAAACGGCCACCGTATACTATAAATTGACTTATTCCATTTTCCTGCAGGCAATACGTGATTTAATCACCTAATTTCCGGGAGATGGCCACAAAACATAATTAACTTATGGAAATAAACAGTAATATTCTCTGGAAAAAAGTTCTTTTTGCACTTTTTGCATTAATTTGTTTTTCAATTGTTTCAAAATCGCTGAAAGGCCAGTTTTCAGATTTATATATCAATGAGTTTAAAGCATATAATTCACAAGGATTGCTGGACGATTTTTATGAGTATTCCGATTGGATCGAATTATATAACAGCGGTGTATCTGCTGTTGATCTGAAGGGGTATTCATTAACCGATGATAAGGATGATTCGGCAAAATGGGTTTTCCCTTCATATACACTGGCGCCGGACGGCTACCTGTATGTTTTTGCTTCGGGAAGGGATATTAATACTCCTCCTGTTATCTGGTCTACGGTCATTGATTCCGGCGATGAATGGAAATACATTGTCCCCGGTACTGATATACCTGACTGGAATACTCCCGGTTTCTCGGATGCAGGCTGGGATACGGGGAACAGTGGTTTTGGCTATGGTGATGATGATGATTCCACAGTTATACTGGAAGGTACAATGTGTGTTTATGTAAGAAAGGAATTTACTGTTGATAATATAGCAAGTATTGAAAGAGGATTATTACATGTTGATTATGACGATGCTTTTGTGGCATATCTTAATGGTATTGAGATTGCACGATATAATATAGGTAATCCCGGTGATCCGGTTGCATGGTCTGATCCAGCTGATAACTATTTGGAAGCCAGGATAAAAGACGGCTTGTCACCTGACGGTTTTGAAATATCAGATTTCAGGGACCTTTTACAGGTGGGGACTAATTTACTTGCACTGGAATTGCATAATCACACTACCGGTTCTTCTGATTTAACTCTTATACCATTTTTGAGTATTGGTTATAATTCCTATACCGGTAGTCCATATGTAAACGATTTGCTTAATCTTTCCAGTTCTTTTTTTCATACGAATTTTAAACTGAATTTAGGCGGAGAATATATTGGCTTATATAATTCTACCGGCAATGTTATTGATTCAATAACATATCCGGAACAGATCAGGGATATTTCTTACGGAAGATCATCAGCAGATCCTGGCCAGTGGGGGTTTTTTAATACTGCAACGCCCGGCTACGAAAACGGGGTTGTTTCTTTCGAGTTTACCGGCGAACCTCAGTTTTCCATAACCGGAGGTTTTTATTCAGGCTCCCAGACTCTCACTTTATCTGTTGATCCACCCGCGGCTGATATATATTACACAACTGACGGCACTCCCCCTGACACTAATTCATTACTTTTTACTACTGATTTAACTATTGATTCCACAATAGCAATAAGAGCGTTTGCAAAAGAAAATGGTAAGATATCAAGTGGTGTGGTTACGCAGACTTATTTTATTGATGAGGATATATATATGCCATATATCTCACTTGTTACTGATCCTGATCACTTATTCAGCGATGAAACGGGGATATATGTTACAGGCACCAATGGCCGTTCCGGATCATGTGATGATGCTATCAGAAACCTAAACCAGGATTGGGAAAGGCCTGTAAATATTGAATTTTATGAGCCTACAGGGGAGCTGGGTTTCAACCAGGTGGCAGGGATAAAAATATTCGGCGGGTGCTCGCGGACGCGTTTCCCCCAGAAGTCATTTGCTCTGTACGCAAGAACAGCATATGGTGAGGGTTCATTTAGCCACCGGATATTTCCTGATAAACAACTTGATGAATTTGAAGCTTTTCTCCTTAGAAGTGCTGCAGATGATCAGCAGCGTACTTTTATGCGCGACCCGCTCACACAGGAAGTGCTTATTGAATACATGGATATGGAATACCAGGCCTACAGGCCGGTTGCAGTATTTATTAACGGAGAATACTGGGGAATACACAATGTACGTGAGAAAATAAATGAACATTACTTTGCAGGTAATTTTAATATCGACACAAGTAATGTGAACATCCTTGAAAGGGATGGAGCTGTGGTTTATGGAAGCGACAACTCATATAATGCCATGATTAATTATGTTGAATCGAACAACATGACTAACAGTGCTAATTATGAATATGTTAAGACACAGATGGATGTAGAACAATTTATTGAGTATGAGATTGCGAACATATATCTTGGTGAGGTCGACTGGCCGGGAAACAACATAAAGTTCTGGAGAACAAATACAGGAATTAATACAAGGTGGCGTTGGTTAAATTTTGACAAGGACCAGTGCTTCATGGAACATCGTATCGGAACAAATACCCTGGCATTAGCTACTGCTACTAATGGCGGAGGCTGGCCCAATCCACCATGGTCGACACTGTTATTAAGAAGACTGCTGGGAAATGATGACTTTAAAAATAACTTTATTCAGATGTATGCCTATCATTTAAGCACAACATTTGATCCTGAACGCCTGATTCACCATATCGACAGTTTCGAAACAATGCTGGCACCGGAAATACCCAGGCATACAATAAGATGGGGAGACCAGCTGGATCCGGATAGTAACGAATCATGGCAGCTCCCGACATTCGAATCACTTGAAGAATGGCTGGGTCTTGTTGATACTTTGCGGGTATTTTCTCAGAAACGCCCCCAATATGCAATCCAGCATGTTATGGATAAATTCGGGCTGAGTCTTATGGATAACCTGTCTGTTGATATAACTACTGAAGGCAGTGGAATCGTTAAGCTGTATAACAGGAGAATTCCCGGCGGAGGATATAACGGGGATTATTTCCGTGGAGTACCCCTAAGGATGAAGGCCCTGCCTGCTATAGGTTATGTTTTTTCTCACTGGATAGCTTCTGATGCAGGAGGGGATGTTACTTACACAACACAGGAAATAGAGCTATCACTTGATGGTGATATGGTATTAACAGCACATTTCGATGAAGAAATTATTGCTGATGAACCAATAGTTCTGATAAATGAGATCAATTACAATTCATCCGATGATTTTAATACGGAAGACTGGGTTGAGCTTTATAACCGCCGTGATTATAGTATTGATATGACAGGCTGGTATCTGAAGGACTCAAATGAAGATAATGTTTATCATTTCCCGGATGGATTTGAGCTCGGAGGAAACTGTTATACGGTGATTTGCCAGGATGTCAACATGTTTAGCATACTGTGTCCTGGTGTGAGCAACCGCACCGGAGACCTGGGATTTAAACTTAGCAATGGTGGTGAAGTAATCAGATTATATGCAAATGATGATTCACTTATTGATTCCGTTCATTATGATGATGATTATCCATGGCCTGTACTTTGTGATGGAATGGGCTTTACAATGGAACTTGCAGGCACTGATCTTGATAATGATATCGGGGCGAACTGGACTGCTTCAGCACAAATGCACGGATCACCGGGCCGTGAAAACGGAACGATTTTGGGTGTTGATGATAGTGTATTGCCTGTCGGCTATCAGGATATGCTATACCAGAACTATCCTAACCCGTTTAGCGTATCAACAACTATTTCCTATTCGATATCAGAGGGAAGCTATGTGAATCTGACCATATATGATATACTTGGCAATGAAGTAGCATCACTGGTGAACCGGTATCAGGATGCAGATGTATATTCGGTAGAATTTAATGCCGGCAGCTTATCCAGCGGTATATACCTGTATACAATAAAGGTCGACGGCAGACCCGTGAAAACAAGAAGGATGATAATAAATCATTAAAGGTGAGGAGGCTGTCCCACTTCCGGTCCCCCTTCCGGCCTGCTTATAACTTATTTATCAGTTGTGAAAGTTGTCCGGTTTTAATTGGTTTTGAAATAAAATCATCACATCCAGCATTAAATGCTGCTTCCTTATCCTGATATGATGAATAAGCTGTTTGGGCAATAATTTTCAGCCCGGGACGAAACGCTTTTATTCGCTGTGTGGCCTCAAGTCCATCCATTACTGGCATTTTAATATCCATTAAAACGAAATCAATATCTTTATTTTTTTCACACATCTCCACGGCTTCTTTTCCATTCATGGCACGAAGAAACCTGCAATTTATTTTCAATACATCTTCAAACAATGCCTCAAGGTACAGGTAGTTTGTTTCTTCATCTTCAGCTATTAGGATAGTATAAGATTTTTGTTTTTCTATCATTATATCTGTACCGGAATCCTTACTTTCTTCAATCCCGGCAAAAAGAACAGGTTTATAAGGAAAAGTGATATAAAAGGTTGAACCTTCCCCTTTAACAGATTCAAGAGTGATCTTGCCTCCAAGCAATTCAGCATTTCTCCTGGCTATGGACAGGCCAAGACCCAGGCCACCTGCATTACGTGATAACTCTTTTTCTTCCCGGGAAAACTTAAGAAAGACAGTTTCCAGGTTTTCAGGGGCTATTCCAATACCTGTGTCTTTCACATAAATTTCTATCTGTTTATTTTTAACATGGTAACCTGTTTCCACATATCCTTCATGTGTATATTTAACAGCGTTTCCGACCACGTTATTTAAAATACTGTACAACAATGTTTTATCTGAATATATAGTACTTTCATTATCTGAAAGTCCTTTTTTTAAATAAAGAGATACATTATTTTCTTTTGTTATGGATTTAAAAATTGTATGTACATTATACATTAATTCATTGAGATTTATTTTATTATGTGCCGTTTGAATTTGTTTTGTTTCCAGTTTTGAAATTTCCAGAATATTATCTATTATATGCAATAATTGATGGCAGTTGTTTTGAATGATCGCGGAATAATATTTACGTTTTTCTTCACTAAGACCGGAATTAATGAGTATCTGGGAAAATCCCACTATTCCATTCATTGGCGTACGGATTTCATGCGACATATTATTTAAAAATTCTGTCTTTAACCTGGCACTTTCCTCTGCTTTTTCCTTTGCTATCTTTAGATCTTCAACCAGCTTTTCCCTTTCAATGCTTTTCCAGGCACTTTTCATAAGTAGAGTAATATGGTTACTGTCTGACTGATTGTAATCACTTTCTTTATTAGCAACTGAGATAATTAAAGCATTGTTATTATCGGTTATTACCGGTACTGTTAAAAGTCTTTTAATTGCCAATCTGTCATTTGTATTCTTTTTAAGGTAGTTGCATATTTCAGAAGGGTCATTCATAAATGAAGGTATTTGCTTACGTGAACATTCATTCCATAGATACTTACTATTTTGATTAATTGTATTCTGCAAATTTTCAAAATCAGTATTATCAATGCCTTTATTTAGCCATGACTGAATATTGAATTGTTTTGAATGTTCGTTACAGATGGCAATATAACCCAGATTGCTTTCAGTTAAAATTAAAGTTTGCTTTAAGCAATAGTTAAGCAGGTCTGTTGTGTTTGAAGCTTTATATTCTGAGATTTTTAACTTATATTCAAGACGGTGTTTGCTTTTTTCAATATTGATTTTTGCCTCTTCCAGTTCTGTAATATCGTTAAGTACCAAAAGTACCAGTTCTTCCTTTTGGGTTTTAATAAACGATGCTGAACACAAAAATTGTTTTTGAAATACATTCCTGTTGATATATAAGGGCAATTTGGTTTTAATATTTTGAAAATTTGTTTTTTTTTGAAAGGCATCATGAACTGTTGACCTGATATTACAGCTCTTACATTTTTCACCAAATCCACAACCAAGAGGATCATTTAAATGATTGACACAATTAAGTAACTCGCCAACTTTCAGTCCTATTGATTCTTTTTCTGTTTTACCCGTTATTTCAACTGTTGATTTATTGATTTTAACGACCTCTGTTTTTTCGTTTATCAGGCTCATGAACATAGGAGTATCATTAAATACTGAAAAGAGCAGGTCCCTGTTATATCTTAATTCATCTTCAATTTTTTTCCGGCTTACAGCATATTGAATTGACTGAATTAGCTCGCTACTATTAAAATTACCTTTGGTTAAATAGTGCTGGGCTCCTATATTTAATGCTGCCAGTCCTGCGTCTTTATCGTTTATGTCAGTCAGAACGATCAATGGTATTTCAATGGCTGATTTATAAACCTTTTTTACCGTTTCCAGTCCGGCAGAATCGGGAAGATTAAGATCAGTTAATATTACATCGAAGCTATTATTTTTCAATGCATCAAGGCTCTGATTTATGCTTGTAAAATGGTTTAACAAGAATGAATAACCGTTGGTACGTCCAAGAAATTCCTTTATAAGAAGAGCATCTTCAAGGTTGTCTTCAATAAGCATTACGTTATATTTAATACTCTTTTCCATCACTGGTTCATTTCAAAGTTCATGTTCTGCTTCTTTCAGCAATAATCCATGATCAGATAATTTTACTTCGCTTTTCATGATACTTATCAGCAGCAAACCAAAATTTGCATTATTGACGTTCATATTATATTGGTTATTCATTTATTTACAATTACAATAAAGACAATATCGGCACTATCTGGTCAAATTGTTCTGATTTGCTCAGGAAGAATTCTGCTCCCATCATCTTTGCTGTCAGCTCATATTGAGGATAATTATAGTTTGTTATCATAATAGTGATGACATCAGGATATTCCTTTTTTATATATTTTAAAAGATCGAAACCTGTTGCTCCGGGCATTCTTATATCGGTTAGTACAACATCAATTTTCTCCTTTTTGAGCATGCTTATGGCATCGTTTACGTTAAATACCTGATGACAGCGGGAAATAAATTCACTTTCCTGAAATAACTCCGATAACCTTTCCTGCATGATTTTTGAATCGTCGACTATTAGAATTTCCATTGTAATTAAATTTGGTACTGATTGACTTATAAATACGATACTAAATTATTAAATGTAATTGGTGCAGTATGTAGGGTAATACTTAAATATTTGTGGTGAAGTGATGAAAAAAATGAAGGATTTTTCCGGTTTAATTGTGAACCAAATCTGAAATATTTGCAGGATTTTTCCTACAAATCAGCTGATAAGTTTATGCTGTATGGCATATCTGGTAAATTCAGCTACACCGGCCATGTTCAATTTTTCAAGTATTCTGGATTTATATGTGCTCACTGTTTTTTTGCTGATAAATAATTTATCAGCTATCTCCTGATTCTTTTTACCTTCGG
>CAZBUF010000294.1:0-2020 GCA_964495025.1 uncultured Bacteroidales bacterium
CAAACTACTGTTCAGATGGATTTACTGGCACATACTTCTGAAAGGCAAAGAACTTCCAATAAGTACCGAAATGTCAATGGCCGGCAAATATTTATAAATATGAGTACTACAGCCATAGCAGATAAAGATTTGGAAAAAAGACTTGCACTTATAGACAGCAAGCTGGATATTGTACTTGAAGAATTAAACCTTCAGAAAAGAGGAAGGCAGCAGGCTGAGGACCTGATGAAAGATGTTTCGATCATTGGAAAAGATATGTTTGAAACAACAGTGAACAGGCTTGATAAGGCAGGAATTGAAATTAACGGTGATGACCTTGAAAAGCTTGTTCTGAAAGTTGTAAGGAATGTAAAAACATTCAATACCCTGATCGAGTTCATGGAGAGCTCAAATGACTTTATTAAGGATATTTCTCCTGTTATAAGACAGGCAGGCCTCGACCTGATAGGCAAGCTTAATAATCTGGAACAAAAGGGATATTTTGTGTTTTTTAATGAGATACTTAATATCCTGGATGAAATAGTAACTCATACCTCAGCCGACGACTTAAGGTCGTTCGCAGACAATATTACAGCAATACTTAAAACTGTTAAAAATCTTGCACAGCCGGATATATTGAAAGCAGTTAATAATACGGTTTCGATATACAGGAATATGGACAGGAATAAAATAGAGAAAGTCTCCATATGGAAAGCTTTCAGAATAATAAACTCAAAAGATGGCAGGCTTGCCCTGGGGTTTATTATGACATTCTTTATGGACCTTGTAAATAGTACGGAACAAAATAAAAAATTTAAATCTTAAAAATTAAATATCATGACAACAAAAGTAATTAATGGACACCAGGTTGAACTGAATGATGAGGGCTATATGCTTAATCCCGAAAAATGGTCAAAGGATATTGCCATTGAAATTGCCAGGGAAGAGGGTGTTGATCTTACTGAAAAACACTACAAGGTTATAGATTATATAAGAGAGAAAGTTGCAGGCGGAGAAGCTTTATCCCTCAGAAAACTGGGTAAATCAGGAATAGTTGATATAAAAGAGTTTTATCAGCTGTTCCCGGGGGCACCTCTTAAGAAAGCTACAAAAATTGCAGGAGTGCCCAAACCTGAGAGTTGTATCTGAGTATGTTAATTTAAAATCCCGAAAGAATGAGTTCAAATAATGATCATCCTTTAAAGAAAGTACTTATTATTTGTGCCAGGGGCACAATTGAAGATGTATATGCGGCGTTGGTGATGGCGAACGGAGCAGTTATGGAGGGTATTGAAACTAAAATGTTTTTCACCTTCTTTGGCCTTGATGCCATAACAAAAAAGAAAATGAAGAAACTTCATACGGCCACCGTAGGAAATCCTTCATTGTCAATGCCGGGAGGCCTTCCTTTTCCTTCATTGCTGGGAATGCTCCCGGGGGTAGAGGCAGGCGTGTCAGCCATGATGAAGAATCAGATGGAGAAGCTTGATATACCACCTGTTGATGAATTTCTGGATATGATCACTGCAGGCGGCGGTGAAGTATATGCGTGTAAACTTGCTACCGATATGTTCAAAATTAAAAAAGAGGACCTGACTGAACAGGTAAAAGATATAATAACAGTAGGTGATTTTTATGGACTGGCAAACGGTGAAGGAACACAGATCATTTTTACATAATTTGCTGCAAAGGCTTTAACTGATTATAATAATACAATCTGTATATTTTATTGCTGTTAAAAAATTATGACGGGAAGTAATTAGTATTTTACTATGACACATCCCGTCTTAATTTTTTAAATCTATTGAATATTAATTACTGTCGCATTTTGTATCCTTCTTTTGGAGGAGTACAATCCTTACGGCAGCTCATCATCTGATGGGGAGTGTTTGCATCAAAACGCACACGTTGATCATCATTAAGAATTTCCCGGATATCCTGATGCATTCCAGCCCTGCTTTTTGCCATATCAATCTCAATTGAACCTATCTCTTCGATAACCTTATAAATTTTGTTCATATCAACGGTTTCAGCAGTTTGA
>CAZBUF010000295.1:0-1651 GCA_964495025.1 uncultured Bacteroidales bacterium
AAATTATAAAATAATTATACATCCTTTTAAGACAACAAGGCCATCTCTTATATATGAAAACAAGCACCTGACTGTCGAAACAATCCCTATGAAACACAGGATACCAACAGCAGGATTCCTGTTTAAAGAAAAAGAAAAGCTTAAAAACATAAGGAAAGAAGTTGTGGAAAAATATAATATTCCAATAAAAGATATTGTAAAAATTAAGCAGGGTGCTGACTATGTAACTGAAGAAGGTAAAATACTCAAAAACGAACAACTTACTTTTCCTCCTTTTAAGCCCCGTTCCTATGCATACTGTTCCGATACTGCCTATACTGAAAAATATATAAAAAAAATTACCGGCATAAGTTTACTCTTCCATGAAACAACGTTTCTTGACAGGGATAGAAAATTAGCAAAACAGACATATCATTCCACCGCTCTCCAGGCCGCAACCATAGCAAAAAAGGCAAATGTAGGAAAGCTTTTGATAGGTCATTTTTCAGCAAGGTATAAGGATGTGTCCGTCTTAACTGATGAAGCAAAACAAATATTTGAAAATACTTTTGCTGTAGAAGACGGGGATAATTTCAGCATTGAACCTGAAAGAATAAAATTGAAGTGAGATAATCAATTTATATTTATTTATCTTTAGCCTTCAATGGAAAAAGTAAGGAATAATGCAAAACCGTATAATCATACTTGACTTCGGCTCACAATATACACAGTTGATAGCAAGAAGAGTAAGAGAGTTGAATGTATATTGTGAAATATATCCTTATAATAGTATTCCTGACATTGATGAAAAAATAAAAGGCGTCATTCTTTCAGGGAGCCCTTATTCAGTAAGAGATCAGGATGCCCCAAGACCAATACTGGAAAACATTAAGGGTAAACTCCCCATATTGGGCATTTGTTACGGAGCACAATATCTTGCGCAATTCTATGGAGGCGATGTCCTGCCATCAAAATCCAGGGAATACGGAAGAGCAAACCTTGAATTTATTGATAAAAAATCAAAATTACTCAACGGCCTTTCAGGAAATACACAGGTTTGGATGTCGCATGGGGATACTATCGCGGGATTGCCTCCAGGGTATGAAATAATAGGAAGTACCAGAGATATTAAGGTTGCTGCCTATAAAATAGAATCTGAGAAGACTTTCGGAATTCAGTTTCATCCTGAAGTGTATCATACAACCGAGGGGAAGAAGATATTGTATAATTTTATTGTTGATGTTTGTAATTGCCTGCAGGACTGGACTCCGACTTCATTTATTGAAACCACAATAAAGGAACTAAAGGAAACAATAGGTAATGATAAAGTTGTGCTCGGGCTATCAGGAGGAGTTGATTCTTCTGTTGCAGCAGTTTTGCTTGATAAAGCCATTGCCGGAAACCTGACAGGGATATTCGTGGATAATGGCCTGCTAAGAAAGAATGAGTATGATAAAGTACTGGCATCATACAGGCATATGGGCCTTAATGTTATTGGAGTTGATGCAGGCGATATTTTTCTCAGTAACTTAAAAGGCATATCCGATCCTGAACAAAAGAGAAAAATTATAGGGAAGAGCTTTATCAGGATATTTGAAAAAGAAGCCGGAAAAATTCAGAATGTAAAATGGCTGGCCCAGGGAACTATTTATCCTGATGTTATTGAATCTGT
>CAZBUF010000296.1:0-5911 GCA_964495025.1 uncultured Bacteroidales bacterium
CATATTTCGAAAAATACATTATTGAAGGAGAATATGATGGCTGTTTCACGAACTGGCTGAAGCTTCCAAAAGTATTTGTGTTGCTTGAATAATTAAAAGAGAGGAATAATGATGATAATTCATTATCGTCAATGCCGCCGATCTCTGTTTTTACACTTTTGCTTCCGGTCGAATCAGCGGGCAATATCTCCGTGCCCGGACTTTTGCAGAAGCAATGCTGTTTTATCAGAAATACCGAAAATGCAACAAGTATAAATGCCTTCACTATGATTAGAAATTATTCAAAAAATATTATTAATAACACAAAGATAAAAACATATAATATTAATATTCTATGACAGCAATATTTAAATTTGGGCCCGGATAATGTAATATTTTTAAATCCGGACGAAAATAAAGGTATCCTGAATATTTTCATAAAAATGCAACCATTAGGTCATTTAATTGTCATTAGAAATAGTTTTAATTAATTTAAAAATATAGCTGATGAAAACCCTTAATCTGAAAATATTCGCCGGCCTCCTTATATTATTACAATTTGGCTGCGATCCTTGTTGCTGGGACTCCTGTTGTGATGATTGTTACGATGATGATTGCTGTAATAAAAGAACAATTAACGGCCGTGGTGAGATTATCTCCCGCACCTATAATACCGATCCCTTTAACAGTGTTGTCAGCGTAGGTATTGCGGATGTAAATATTGTAAAAGGAGATACGTGGCAGGTCACATTAAATGCGCAGCATAATATCCTTGATGTATTAACCTGGGAAGTAAGAAATAATGAATTGATCCTCGGTATCGATGAGGATGTGTGTATTGAAAGTTCCAGGGGCATTTCAATTGATATCATTACATCAGACATAGAACAAATTATCTCCGTAGGAACAGGATATATTAAAGTAAGCGGTGAAAAGCAGGGGGAACTGTTCATCCGGAATACCGGAACAGGTTGTGTCAATGCTTATGATCTGGAAGTTGATACCTGTTGTATAGTATTGACGGGAACAGGTTCATGTAAAGTTGATGTTAATGATCTGCTTGATGTAACCATTACCGGAACAGGCATAGTATATTACAGGGGCAATCCTTCAGTAAGCTCGTTAGTCTTAGGGTTAGGGCAAATAATAAAAACAAATTAATAGGCTGAGATATCAAGTAAAATTCCAATTGCAATAAGTAAATCAGTGGCTAACACGATAACAACATTGCTCATGAGGGCAGGTATAAATTTTTTTAAGTCGCCGTTAAACCTTAAGGCAATAACGCTTGCTTTGAATGCCAGAGGCAAGGGCAACAGTGCAATAAACAACCACAGGGACGAATATCCCAGGATCGGCAATAATGCAATAGTACCGAAAGTCAATACTAATCCTGCTGTATAAATAATTGCAGAAGTTCTGTAACCATACCTGATCACTATATGTTTTCTGCCGCCTTTCCTGTCAGCTTCAGCATCCGGAAATTCATTCAACAGCAGCAATAGTGATGTTAAGATACCGGGAGGTATTGATATTAATATTACTTCCCGTGGCAAAAGATTCAGGATATTATTTTCCGGGGAGGCACCCATTGCTATGTATGTTCCGATAACGACGAGTGATCCAAGGGTTATCCCTGCGCACAATTCGCCTAACAGGTATCGGGCTAAAACCTCAGTGTAGTATATTATTGTAAGTGCTCCAAAAACGGAAATGACCAAAATTGACCAGTGTACCCTGATCGTAAAATATACTCCTATTGCCAGGGCTACTAATAAAGCAGCTATTGCTACTCTCAAAACTGTACCGGAGGATATCAATCCTTCTGTAAGTATGCCGCTTCCTCCGCTAAATGGTGTTCTTCTGGTTGCATAATCTATTTTGGTCTTATAATCAGAATATTCATTGAATAAATTAACAGATATATGAGCGGATACAACACCAATAACTGTAAGTACAGCATGAAACCAGTTAAAAGTACTTTCAGGAGATTGATACTTATACGATATTGCCAGTCCAATAGCAACCAGTAATACAGCCAGTAATAAAAAATTAGCCCTTATCTGGGCCAGCCATAGTGAGATATAATTTGATTTATTCATACTGAGACAAATTATATAAAGATTTACTAATTCTTATGTCTGCAATATTATTAAAATTTTATTGAAATTGCAGAATAATTAACACTTAATACTTTTTACCAAATAATATCATATAATGAATATATTAATATGAAACGAGCATGAATTTTTTAAATCATAAATACACAAATAAGCATGATTAAAATAAATTCATTTGAGAACGATCGTGGTGAGATGAAACAAAACATTATGTTGATAAAGGTTATTTGTTAATTTTTAAAAATTATTTAACTTTAACAAACTTAATTGTATCTTTAAAACAGTCTGTTCTTTTCCCAGACTGATATTTTTAAACATATTTATATACACCGGTATTATGAACTTGCGAACAAAAAGAAAAAGGATGCAAAAAAAGTACAACCTGCCTGTTATTGGCCATTTTGCTGATAAAAGCATAAGATTCAATTCTATTCTGGAGGCAGAAAAGGTGACCGGTATAAATTATGCCTTAATATTTAATGCTTGTGTTGGAAAAGTATATAAAGCAAAAAACGTATACTGGGAATTCGAGAAAGGAACGCACTACATAAAATATAAAGCTTATTATATAAGGGCAACTGAAAAAACCAGAGAAATAACCGGCAGGAAAAAAACTACCTGAGCACTACCATAGAAAAAATATCTGATATTTCATCCGGACTTTTGGCTTTCCTGAGTTTATCTTCAAATGTATCTGTATCTTCAATGAATACCGAAAGAGCAATATCAAGGTAATGGTCCATTTTCTCACTTGCTTCTTCTTTAGTTAGCAGGCCATGTTTCACTTGTTTCTTGTAGTACTTGTTAAGCTTTAGCAAAGAATTATATATACTGGGCTTAACAACAATCATTTTCTCACCCGGAGATGTTACTGAAGGAGCTTCAATATATGTATAAGTG
Source organism: uncultured Bacteroidales bacterium (assembly GCA_964495025.1). Taxonomy (GTDB): domain Bacteria; phylum Bacteroidota; class Bacteroidia; order Bacteroidales; family UBA10428. The sequence goes on from CAZBUF010000296.1 coordinate 3,000, forward strand.
TCTTTAAACAGATAAAATTTCCTTGCTATATTTGTTCCGAGAAAATGCTCTGACAATTTATCTTCATTTATTGTTGAAAGAGATTCCTCGCTAACACAGTATCTATAACAAAATTCAACATTGTCAGTGCTATCCATATTATTGCAGTCCTTATATTCCTGTGAAAACAGCGGATATACAAACGAAATCACCAATATAAAATTAAATATTCTTTTCATTGTAAAATGTATACTAATTCGAAATGCAGGGCAAATTTAATAATAATTTTAAATTTTCTGCATGCAATTATCAAATACAAATAATTATAAGCCGGTTCATTAATTAGCCTGCAAACATCCGGGATTTCGAATGATGTTCATTATTTAATATTTAAAATATGCAAAAAAACACATTATACATATATAACATCAGTGAAAATAAAATTGTTCGATTTTATCAGAAATTTATTCTGTAAAAACCCAGTATCAGAAATTCCTGCTGGTACATCGTTGTTATTCTTCCCGTCATACTATTATAAAAGCGCTCGTATTCATTTTTTTGATCGGTGATGTTTGTAAGATCAACTGCCCATTCCTGTGTTATTCTTTTACTGTGCCTGAGATAGCTTATTCTTCCGTCGAGCCTGAAATAGGAAGGGACCTGCGGTTCATAGGCACGTTCATATATATAAACACTTTCCTTTTTTTCCATTGACCTTGCTTCATCAAGTGGAATAATACGTCTGCCACCGGCAGTTACCAGCTTTATATTAAATTGCAGTGAACTACGGTTATTAATAATATATTCATATCCTGCAAGGGCATTAACAACATAATTTCCGTTATATACCGTATTTCGCTCTATATTATCACTTCCCCTGTATCTGGAATTAAATAATGAAGTTGTTATAAGGAAATAATAATTTCTATTCAGGAACTTTTCAAGTGTAAATTCAATACCATAGTTTTTACCTGTCCCCCTGTTAACGAGACTGTCAATTCGTGCAAGATAAAAACCCGCCCCCTCATTAATTAATGAAACATAACTCTCTTTTTCTTCTACAGGCACATCGAATAGCAGCTGGTAATATGTTTCCATCTTCAATCTGAAATTTGATGTTATTGACCAGTCATAACTGAGAACAAACTGGTTGCTTTTAGTGAACCCGAGATCATGATTAGTCTCGATATAACTATAATCACTTGAGTTGGGCGCAAATATCCTGGTTTTTACAAAATAGTAAAACAACGGCTGCAGCTGGCTATGCAAACCATAGCCAACGCTTACTGACTGGTTTTTAATGAACTGGTATTTTATCCCTATTCGCGGTTCAACTGATATACTGTTGTTAAAAAGAAAATGCTGGTAGTGCAAGCCGGTATTCATAGTCAGGTAGTTATTAAATCTGTGTTTCCACTGCAAATGGCTCTGAAAAAGATTCAAATTTTTATTCTCTTCCTTATAAGGATCATAACTTACCATACTGTCCTCTTCAATGAAATACTCAGATTCCTGGAAATATGTGCTTATCATACAATTCTCAAAACATATTCCTGCTGAGAAGCTGTTTTTTGTATTCAGCTTACCGGATATTTTGGATGATATAATAAGCCTGTTTTCAGCGTCATCATTCTTCATTAATCTGAGTGTTTCATTATCGTTCACAATTGAATCCGCAATATAATATGGCCGCCGTGTTGATATTGCCAAAGTGTTCACAAGCCGGATATTATCATTAATGAAATAGGTATGCTTTGCTCCTGCGACCCCTGTTCCTGAACCGGAAACGCCTTGTATTTCCCTGCTAATTCCTTCTGTTGAATTGACCGAGTCTTCTTCGGTCATTATAATTTTACTGAAACCTCCCAAACCAAAGACAGAGATATTTCCTTTCTTATTCGGAAAATTCAGTTTAAATGACAGGTCCTTATAACGGGGAACATCCTTAATCCACAAAAATTCACTTACAAGATCAAGCATAGAATAACGGGCACTAACAAGGTATGATGCTTTTGTTTTCCTTGATATTGGCCCTTCCGCTCCAACTTCAAATCCTGCAAAACCCATTTGCCCTGTAAATTCATGTTTCCCGTTGTTACCGTTACGCATTCTGATATCGAAAACTCCTGATGTTCCGTTCCCGTATTCAGCCGGAAAAGCACTTGTAAAAAAATCGGATCTGCTTAGAAGGTTATTGTTTAATATACTTACAGGTCCGCCTGTTGCCCCGAGTGCATCAAAATGATTAGGACTTGGTATAGGTATGCCTTCAAATTGCCAGATCAGGCCGATAGGTGAATTTCCTCTGATGATAATATCATTTCTCTGATCCCCGGCGGAAAATACGCCGGCGAAATTTGCCGCCATTCTTGAAGGATCGCCCCAACTGCCTGCATATTTTTCTGTCTCTTCAATAGTAAATGAGCGGGCACTAATAACTGCCATATCATTCACAGGATTCTCTTTCCCGGAAAAAGCTCTGATCACTACCTCTTCCATTTCTTCAATATTTTCTTCCAGCTCAATGTTAATAATCAGTTCTTTCCCGGACTTTAATATTAAATTATTAATTATCTGTGGCTTATACCCTATATAAGAGACTGAGATTCCACACCGGCCCACTGGTATACCCTCAAGATTGAAATATCCGTCCTTATCAGTTATTGTACCCTTCATAACTGTAGAATCAAGCAACACTACTGTTGCGCCAACCAATGGCATATAGGAATCCCGGTCAATGATCCTTCCCCTGATTGTCTGAGTATAATCAGTTGCCGTAACAGAATTATTTACTGCCATATGCAGGCAAATACAACAAACCGAATAAATTCTATTCATGATAAAACAATTATATTAATCAGATATTATCTGGTGAATCTAATTATCTAATATTTAATGAGATATGGACCGCTAAATCATTCCCCATCGTCCTA